>NZ_CP049305.1:0-76180 GCF_019444005.1 Liquorilactobacillus nagelii DSM 13675 | reverse complement strand
CGTTCCTAGGAACTGTTTGCACATAGTTTGCTCTAAAGTTTGCATCTAGTTTTTTCCTAATGGCTTGTTTTGATACACCAAATTCGTTAGCAAGTTCTCTAATAGTTTTAGGCATTATTTCCAAACCCTTCGGAGTTCAGCAAGTGCTTCTTGTCTCGCTTGATCTCTGATCTTTTTATCGTGTTCAATCTGCTGTTCAGCTAAAGCTTGTTTTTCAATGGACCCTAGTGGTAGTCCCTTAACTTTATCCGTTGCACGCCATTTCTCTTAATCTGTTAGTTCACTATTATGCTGAATATTGAAAAGCTTTTGACGTTCATCTTGAAATTGTCCTTGTGAGAAGTCGTTTGTATCTTTTCTTTCTAATATTAAAAAAAATAAGCTGCAGCTAGTTCTTCTTTACTCTTTTTATGCTAACTCCAATTTAGTACATCAACAACTCTTTTCAACCACCATAATATATGTAGCATCACTTTTACTCGATCAAAGGTTGGAAAACTTCTTAATCCGATAAATCTGTGACCTTGAAGTCCCAATTGTTCTAGCAATCTGTGCAATCGGCACTGGTGGATTTTGCTGCAGCATTTGCACTATCTGATGATACAGATAACGTTTCCGGCGGTCAGGTGAATCTGGTGCATACAAACGGACAGCGCCTTTATAAGCGCCACGTTGTTTAGCCAGCTCAATTCCCTGCCGTTGGCGTTCGCGGATTTTGCGCCGTTCTTCTTCAGCCGTGTATTTATAGATCTCCAATACTAGGTTAGATAATAAAGCCTTCAAATTTTGGTCTTCGACCCCTGCGAAACTTGGTAAGTCCAAAATATTTAGCACAGCTCCCTTATGGCGGACTTCTTCAATAATTTCCGTCAAGTCACGTGAACTTCGACCTAAACGATCCAAACTCAAGACGACAATCTCATCTTGATCATGAATATATTCCAACATAACTTTTAATTGAGGCCGGTCTGCATTCTTCCCCGAAATTTTTTCGGCAAAGATTTTTTGCACACCAGCTTTTTTGAGTGCCTCTAATTGACGATCTAAGTTCTGTTCAGCGTACTAACCCGTGCATATCCGACTTTCACTTCTGAATCCTCCTTGGTACATCTAAATGGTACAGACGTTTTTCTTAGTATAACACAACTAAAAAAATGTACCACTAGGGTACACTTAAAAGAAACACTTTAAAAGCTAAACAACATTCTAAAAACCAAAGAAATTGTTTTTTCGATAATTATAGTTTGTAAAATTTTGGTTATCCAGATTTTTTATTATCTATATAAAAGTGTTTTTAATTATACTACATAATAATGGCGCTTTCACCTTGTTAACATTCTTTTTAAATTTTACGGCAAATTGTAGTCTCTTCTAAAATTATTTATACATTCGGGAAAAACCTCAAATTATGGCCAGTGTTTTAAAATAAAATAATTAGCCTTCTAAGTAAAGAGAATTTAAAGTATGTTATTTTGGCAATAATTTCAATCAAAATAAATAAAACAGATGTTTTGACTTTAAATTCTATAGGCTGTACTATGACTATAAGCCTAAAGGTAATGATATGCATTAGTAATACCTTATGCTTAATAAAAAATATCATGATAAGAGGAACAAGTTATGAGTAATAAAGATGATAAAATTAACTCGTTCAGAAGCCGGAAAAAAAAGGCGGGGAAGCAGCTGCTAAGTCACATGATAAAGATTATTATGAAAAAATTGGGAAAAAAGGCGGAAAAGCAACTGCCGATTCTCATGGTGATGACTTTTACGAAAAAAATGGTGAAAAGGGCGGAGAAGCAACCGCTAAGTCACATGATAAAGACCATTACGAAAAAATTGGGGAAAAAGGCGGAGAAGCAACCGCTAAGTCACATGATAAAGACCATTACGAAAAAATTGGGAAAAAAGGCGGAAAAACAACTGCTAAGTCACATGATAAAGATTTTTATGAAAAGATTGGAAAAAAAGGCGGAGAACAACGAAATAAATAACCTTTAGACAAATATAAAATAAACCTAAAAAATAATTATTAATTAATATCGGTCACCTAGTTAAAATAAATTGCCAACTAAGTAACCCCTTAGTGATCACCGATCACTAAGGGTTACTTTAATTTCAAGTTGTTATTATAGCTAGTACACAGTGCACATAGATTGGACAAGTATAGTGAGCATTTTTATGCTAGTGAAGCTAAAACACTAAGCAAAATTGTGAGAATAAAAGGAGCGCTTATAATTCAACTAATTAAGCGTTATCCGTTAACAACAGAACCACCATTAACATGGATAGTTTGTCCAGTAATATATTTATTTTCTTCAGCTGCTAAAAATAAATAACTTGGAGCTACTTCGAAAGCCTGACCTGGCCTTTTAAGTGCATTACTTTTGCCCCATGTTTTTAGTTGTTCAGAAGTAAAAGTTGCAGGAATTAGGTGTCCAGATTGGCCCCGGTGCTACTGCGTTTACCCTAATCTTTTTTTCTAATGTCTTCATTCTGCGCTAATGACCGAGTAAAAGATAAGATTGCTCCTTTGCTTGCAGAATAATCAACAAGACAGGTGAGCCTGCATATGCCGTAATAGAAGTAGTGTTTATTATTGAGCCACCTCTTCGAAATAGAGGAAATATTGCTTTAGTCAACATAAACATACCTATAACATTTGTTTTGAAAATTCTTGTGACTTCACTCATTGGAATATCTAAAAAATGTTCGTGAACATGTTGTTCACCAGCATTATTGACAAGTATGTCAACATGACCAAACTTCTGTGAAGTTTCTGCTGTTATTTTTTTAATAAAGCCTTCATCAGCAATGTCCCCCGATAAAACTAAAACTTGGCGGCCTATTTCCCGTATTCTTTTAGCTATATTATTAGCATCTTTATCAGATTCATAATACACTATTACAATATCTGCGCCTTCTTTAGCAAACAAAATCGCAGTTGCAGCTCCGATACCACTATCTCCTCCTGTAATTATTGCAACTTTCCCTTCAAGTTTGTGAGCTGGAATATAATTTGGATCTTCCAGTAAGGGTGCATGCTTCAACTCCTTTTCCGTATCGTTTATCAAATAATCTTTTTTAGGTTCTGGTTTTACCACCACAATCAGCCTCCTTAATAGGGTTAAAAAATATTGGTTTCAAAAACGGAACGTGTATTTAAAACTTAATCCAAGCGTAATGGTTTAGCTTTTTAAAAACAAATTATTTGTTTTGGTAAACATTTATTGTTAAGCTCTACTTATATCAATAACCTACTATAAAGCAGTAAAGTGAAAGCTTAGCTGCACTGCTTCTTTTTTAAATTTAATTTTCCCAAGCTCTAAAATTTAAAGCAAGTTCTTAACTTGTCACTAAGGAAGGTTAATAGTATGAACATTTTAATTTGTATAGAAAACTTAAAAATGGATGGGGTTAAAAGAGTTGCCACCGTTGTTGGTAATAGCTTAGCTAAACAAACACAATATCTTTTATTATTCATTGTCCTCAGCAGGTTTCTTTTTTCCATTTAGAAGCTCCTTTGATTAAAGCCAAACATCCAATAAATCAGGAAAAAGTTTCCGTGAAGATCTCCCACTAAAAAATTCAAGTTACAGATTGCAGATTTAAACACAACCATAAAAAAAGAGAAGATCGATATTGTTCTTCTGAATGCAGGACTCTTTACTAAGCTTTATAGTCCGTTAATAAAGGAAGCAAATCCTACACTAAATTAATCGCTTGGATGCACAATAATTATAAGACTTATATGAAAGAATACTATCAGGATATGCGGGTTGAATTTATTGCTGGACTTGAAGCGGTGGATACAGTCGTAACTTTAACAGAAAGCGACCTTTTAAAATTTTCAAAACATAATGTTAATACATAAAGATCCATAACCCAGTTACGCTGGTGTCTAATCATAAAAGTAACTTGAATAAAAAATGTTATTGTAGCTGTTTGCAGAACAGATGTAAAACATAAAGGACTTGACTATTTGTTAGAATTGGCGCAACGCTTGCCCGATAATTGGCAAATAAAGTTGGCTGGTGATGGGCCTGACAAAGAATGGTTAAAAAATGAGGTTCATAGCAAAAAAATAGAGAAACAATTTATTATTTTAGATTCCTTACCCGACGAGGAATTACAAGAACATTATAGAAATGGCTCAATCTTTGTAATAACTTCTAGGTGGGAGGGATTTCCATTAGTTATCGGTGAAGCTATGAACTTTGGGCTGCCAATTGTGAGTATGTGGAATACAGGTTCACAAGAATATTTACAAAGTGGAAAATATGGAATAATAATCGCAGACCATAATACAGAGCATCTCTACAGAAAACTATTACCATTATTGAAAAATATTGACTTGCGACAAAATTTGGAAACCTTGCAACACAACGGTCACACGACTTCCGACTACCTTATATTAATGAAAAATGGAATTTACTTTTTAGTCAATTAAATGAGCAAAATTAAATTTAAATTTTCCCTATTCATATGGCCAAATATGGATTTGTTTGGGACCAAGTAGGTATAATATGAAGAGTTTTTATTCTTTATGGAGGTGAACATGATTTTAAAAAACTATATTTTTAAAAATAAGAAAATACTTGTGGCACAAGAAAAAGAACGGATCGACTGGGTTAGTTTAATAAAACCGACTGAGGAGGAAATAAAATACATTACGTCAAAATATTTTTTACCTAGAGATATTATTCGCGAAAGTTCTAATTTAAATACAGCCTCTCACATTAATTACATTACTAATCTAAAACAGCAGCAAATTACTGAAATATTATTGTTATGTGCTGGAGAAGGTACATTTGGGAAAAATAATGTTACTACGGGCTATCCATTACTAATACTGCTAGTTGATAGTACCATAATAACCGTTACTGACATTATTTTACCTTTCATAGCCCCCCCAAAAAAATTAGGCGAAGTTAATAATAATAAAGAAGAGTTAGCCATACACCTTATAAGTTCAGTTTACGAAGAATTTAAAAAACAGCTTCTAAAAATAGAAAGTGAAATAATAGGAATAGAAAGAAATATTCATAAGCTCCAAACTAACAGCGCTGGGTTAGACAGGCTTGCTGCTTGTCAAAAAAGCATCGTGTTTTTAGAAAGCGCTTTAGAAAGTAATGAAAAACCTTCCAATATATTTTAGAACACTGTGAAAAACTCTTTTTAAACAACGCTAAGTATAAGGACAAGCAATACCAACTACGTATCCAAAGATTGCAAACGCTAAAATTAGCAAAAACCCTAACTACCTTAATTTCCCAATTAAGTGACATGTTCAGCAATATCATTTCATATCAGTTAAATATCATTATGAAAATTTTAACAGAACTATCAATTATTATCACTATTCCCACTATCATAGTTGGCCTTTGGGGTGTTAATACTAAGGTTCCCTTCCAATCTTCAATGCCTGGTTTCTTTATTGTATCCATAATTACCGTTATTGCTACCCTAACATGTTACATTGTACTAAAGCATATAAAATACCTTTGAAACCATGAGGTAAATAAAAGAAAATTAATACAAAAAATAGGCCCTCAGAGAGTTAAGTCTGAGAGCCCGTGAGTGACGTGGGTTGATTAAGTCCACTTAAAAGGATAAAACCCCTTGTTTTCCATTTACCTTACCTACGTATTATCATTTCATAGCTATCAAGTCCAGTATGCTATACTGGTAAATGGCTACAACACAAGGCTGGTTGCCTTTAATTAAACTGTATGCTACGCTTTGCAAGTAACATTTACTTTATCTGTTTCTCTAGTTATTCAACTATTTATCATATACTTGATATTTAGAAATAACAAGAAGTAGATACAAAAATACTGGGATTTAGTTATCCTGGTGTTTTTATATATTAACATGCATGTTTACTAGTTAAAAAACTTTTTAATTTACATAATGCATCTTAATCTAAGTATACCGCTGTATACTCGCAACTACCCTACTCAGCAACTTAAAATCAACTTACTAATTTTACCAATTTCTTAACTAAAATTGGTATAGTTATTTTACTTCGCAAGATTCTTATTAACCTAACTTTCTGAACTTGTGAATTTCAAATCCCCTACTTTGAAACCTCACTTACATTCTTAACAAGTTATTCAATAAATATGAATACCTTTAGTTGACTTCTGTTCTTGGCTGGCTTAGTTTTTAGGAAGCCTGAAGCGATATGAGCAAAGTTTTTCCCTTAATTTTGCAGAGAAAAACAAAAAAATAACGTGCAGCTCAGTTTTTGAGGTTTCCCCTCGCTTCACTCACAAGTAATCTAGTTTCAGCTTCTTACAGCTATCTTAACAATTAAGTTTTTTACTCACCAGCAAAACATGCCCTTACTGTATGTTAAGACTCCATTCATGTTACCACTCTAGCCATTAGTCAGCAGCTTCTATGTCTGCAGGTCGGCTCTGAACCCAGCCTACAGATCAGATTACAGAATCCATAGACTACTCAATTATTTTTGTGAAGTTCTGGCTGAGTTCACCAGATGTCTACTTTTTAGCGTTCATCCATAAGCAGCTGTCGCATATCGAAATATGAAACCTATGTACTACTAACCTACTACTCAGCTTGTCTCCTGAGTTTTGAAAATCACCACATTGAACACACTAGTAAAATGTGCTACAATGAGACCATAAATAAAGACTTAGTTCGGGTCATTCCAATACGCCAATATTGGGTGGCTTTTTCTTTTATGTAGAAGCTTATCTATCAATAGATAAGCTTCTTTTTGTTATTTATAGATTACTCCTTTTCATCTCTAGTGTAAAGCTATTATGCAAAAAATCACCTTTTGATAATTTAGTACACTATTCTCCTTTTCTCTTAGTACACTATTCTCCTTTTCTCTTAGTACACTATTCTCCTTTTCTCTTAATCTCTTTTTACACTAATCTCTTTTTCTCTTAATCTCTTTTTCTCCTTTTTAAATTATTATTATTGATTAGAAGGCCTTTTTATAGTGTTTATTCTCTTAATCTCCTTTTCTCTTAAGGTACTAAGAGAATAGGAGATTAATCTCTTTTTCTCCTTTTCTCTTAGGAGCATAATCTCTTTTTCTCTTTTTGATAAACAAGTATAAAGGAGATTTACTACATTTTACTTTACTTTTAAATAAAATTGACTTACTATGTATTTAATGGAGGTGTCTAAATGACGTATACAATAATTAACGCTCAACAAAAGGGTGGCGTAGGTAAAACAACAGACACAGTAATGGAAGCAGTAGTGGCCGCCACCGTATTTAATAAAAAAGTGTTAGTCATAGATACAGATCTACAGGGGAATGCAACTCAGTTTTTATCAAAGACTTTCGGAAATCCTGAAATTCCAAACACTTTAATGGCCTGCTTGGAAAAAGAAGACCTGTCGCAAGGAATTGTACACTTAGCTCCGAAGATAGATTTAATTGGGTGCGACTATGACATGCGTAACTATACCGAATTCCTGGATAAAAAGTTTAAATCATTAACAGATAAGACCTTCTATTTAAAAAAACTTTTAGATCAGATCAAAGATAACTATGAATTTATTTTCATTGATGTTCCACCTTCCACAGATATTAAAGTCGATAATGCTATGGTTTGTGCCGACTATGTTATTGTTATTCAAGAGACACAACAATTTGCTTTCGATGGATCAAAGCGTCTTATTCTTACATATTTACAAACTTTGGTAAATGATTTTGGGAATATGATTAATGTTCAAGTTGCTGGTGTCTTGCCAGTTCTTTTACAGGCGCGTAGACCTTTACAGCAAAAAATAGTTGATGAAACCATAAAATATTTTGGCCGTGATAACGTATTTAATAACATTATTAACAATCATGCTAGATTGGAATGGTACACAGCACAAGGAATTCAATTTGAAGACTTTCATGATAAAAGAATTTTTGCACTATATGCAGATATATTCAAAGAATTATTATTAAGAATCAAATCTTTTGAAAAAACTGGTGATGTCGTAGATTTTAAATATGAACATGAATTTATTAATAATAATAGGCTCACTGAAAAAGGAAAGGGGCTGACGCTTAGTGGCTTTACTGAAGAGGGATAACAATGTTCAACCAAACATCAAAAATACTGCCGATGTTAGCAGAAATCTTTCAATCAAAAAAGAATATAAGGCTAACGAACGAAAGACCATTAAGGTTGATCCACCTGTATATGACTTAATTAAAAGTATGTCTGTCGTTACCGATACTAAGATGTACGATTTAGTTAATCAGATGTGTAAAACCTACTTGGATAATAATGTTTCTCAACGGCAAAAAGAAACGATCCTGCTTATGTTAAAACAAAATGAAAAATAAAATTCAACAAACAAAATCAATGAGAATAAGCATTCAGTTATAAATAATAAGTTATCTCAAGAAACACCCAAATCAAGCAAATCAGGTTAAAGTTTTGAATCGTGAAGAAAAAAATATTAGGTAACTAACTACATTCAAAATATGATTAATCCTCATCATCCGAAAAACATCCACTAATATCAACAGAAAGGTACTCTGCTTAATTTTCAGAGTATCTTTTTTGTTACTATACTGTATTTTGACATCAAGTTTATTAGATTTTGCATAAGTTTTCCTATCATAATTAGGGCGATAAATTATAACATATGCTAAGACCATTAATTACATGGTATTAAAAAAGCGACACAATCGTTGAGTTATGTCGCTTTTCTGTAATCAATGAAAGTGGTCATTTAAATCTATAATTAATTTTTTAATCTCGTCACGAACCTTACGGAATACTTCTAGTTGCTCTTCTAATGTTCCTGTTGCTTGCGCTGGGTCAGATAAAGGCCAGTGTAAACTTTTTGTTTGCGGGGGAAGCATAGGACATTTATCCTTTGCATCACCACATAAAGTAATAACTAAATCTGAAGTATTAAAATACCTTAGATCAATTAATTTAGAGTAGTGGCTACTAATATCTACTCCGTCTTCAGCCATAACTTTAACAGCATTTGGATTTAGTCCATGCGTTTCAATACCCGCGCTTTCTATCTCAAAAATATCGGGCGATAGTATACTTTTGGCATATCCTTCAGCCATTTGACTGCGACAAGAATTTCCTGTACATAAAAAATAAATTTTTTTCATTTTAAACCACCACCGATTTAATTTGTGTAACATCGTTATACACAATAAAACTTAAATGCAATGTTTCAATGCCTATTAAGGTAATATAACATTAATCATCAATAGGTAAATTACTAGTTATCCTGTATAATAGTTCAAGTAGAGAAGTTAAGGCGGTGACTATTTCCTTAAAGGGGGTGGTGCTTATGGTGTAAAAACTATAAACTCACATTCTAGGAAAGGAGTAGCCCAAGTGTCCGTTTCGGACGCTTTACAATTAATGCTGGCTTTCGGTACTTTTATCGTGGCCTTAATCGCATTAGTTGTTGAGTTGATTAAAAATCAGCAAAAAAAATAACCGCCTTAGCTCTGGCAAGCTAGCGGTTATTTAATCGTATTAAGTTATGCCACCGTCTTAAACGGTTCTACATGGGAAGTCTTGTTCAAGCAAGGCTTCTTTTTCTGCTTCTATTATATCATGTCTGTAAAAAATTGGGTAGTAAGGTATTTTTCAGCTTATTTTTTATAACAAATCTATTTCGTGTCTTATAAAGGCTATGAATTTTTTATTTATTTTTGTATTTTTTTAAAATGGGTTCAACTAATTCTTTTTCAGCTTTTTTTCGAGCTTGGATTGCACTTTCCTTATCTTTAAAATATCCTAGCTCGTAGCGTATATGTTTTACTGTGATATAGCTACGCCACCTCTTATCACGTTTACTATAAGAAACCCCTGTTACACCACTAGAATTATTTGCCTTTAATTTGTCGCTTGTTGCTAGTTCCAATATAGATAGTTTAGTATTTTTTTCACGACCGTCATTTTTTCTAAAAGTTTTTTTTATCTTCTCTTGTATCTTTTCATCTTTGTAAATATTTTTCCATTTTTCTCGTGCCTTCTTTAATTGACAACCACAACTCTTGGTAGTTCCTTGAATAAGTTTTGTGCTTGCCACGTCGGTATAATTACCACAATCACATTTACAAAACCATGTAGTACCCGATCCCTTCTTAACACCAACGGATTGTCTTAAAACTGGGTTCTATAATATTTGGTACTGATAGAAAAATCTTCTCTCAGTACCAATTTTGTTTTATGATAAAAAAATAGAGATGAAGACACACTTCATCTCAAAGAAACAATCCCTACACTGAAAGGAATGTCCTACATGAAGAATTGTACACTGGATCTATTGGGAATTAAAGACTCACACCTGGAATTTGATCCAAAATATAAGAATAAAGTGATAGCTGCAGGATTTTACCAACATAAAAAAGTCCGCAAGATCCATTTGCGGCAATCTTATCCTTGTGCTTGCCCAGTTTGTGGTCAAAAAATGCGCTACAACGGTTTTAAAACCGTTGAGATGCTCGGTTTGCCTTCGGGTGGGATCACAAATGTTTTTTCGATCCGCAAACAAAAATATCTCTGCCCGGCTTCAGCTGCCTGCCCTAAAACTATTACAAAACTTGCGGAGATCAAGGACGTCAAGGCTAACGACCAAATCTCACAAGCCGTTAAATATCAGGCTATTTCTAAATTAGACCAGAATATCTCACAAAAAGATATTGCCGCTGATTTTGGGATCTCTGGAATGACAGTGATGCGCTTTGCGCAAGAGCTCTCAACTTACTTAAGGCCCAATCATCATTTCTTACCGCAAAATATCGCTTTTGACGACTTTAAAGCGGGCAACTTTTCTAGTAGCGGCATGAGTATCATTGTCATGGACATTGCGACACGCCGCACGTTAGATATCGTGCGTTCTCGGCATAATACATACTTACGAAGTTACTTTTTACAATATGACCGTCAAGCTCGCTGGGCAGTCCAAACGGTCACAGTTGATCTGTACTCGCCTTATCGATCCTTGATCCATGAGATCTTTCCGCAAGCGCTGATCATTGCCGACCGCTTCCATGTCGTAACCCAAGCTTATCGGGCCTTAAACTTAGTTCGGACACAAACCATGAAACAGGCGGGACAGGGTTCGCACAACGCACGTGCTTTGAAACATTATTGGAAATTGTTAACTAAAGACTCGACCAAACTTGATTTTAAAACCTATCGTAAAAGCAGAAACTTTCGTAATATGCAGTTATGTGAACAGGATATTGTGGAGCGTTTATTAAATATGTCCTCCGCTTTGCGACAAGCTTACGTTTATTATCAAACACTTTTACAAGCTGTCCAGCAGCGAGATCCAAGGCTCTTAGAAAGTCTAACACGTTCAGCTGCAGGCATGCCTGAGCCCATCAAAAAAACTAATCGTACCTTGCGTAAACATCTACAAGAAATCAAGAACAGCTTTCAGACGACCTTTTCTAATGGACCCGTGGAAGGAACAAACAACAAGATCAAAGCCATTAAAAAGACTGCTTACGGTTTCCGGAACTTTGAAAACTTCCGTTTACGTCTTCTCATCGAATTAAAGAATAGTTATGTCAGTTTGAATTTTCATAGTCACATTAAAAAAGCTGCTCATTCCATTCAGGAACAAGCAGCTTGACCAAGTAGACCAATTGCTTATTATTTTTAATAATTCATTTCATCAGTACCACTTGATAAAGAACCTATTATAAAGAAGAAAGTTTAATGGCTGATTTATCTGTGTTTTTATTATCAGCAGCAATTAAGTTATAGATGTTTTCTATGTGCTTAATATAGCGAGAAATATCAAATTTCAAAACTGTTTTTTTGATATCTGTATGATTATATTTACCACGCAAACGATAGATTTGCCGGCATGCAGCTATAAAAGCTTTTTGGTCGTTCATTGGAGTTAAAATTCCATTGTGGGAATTAATGATGTCTGCCGGTCCAGTAGGACAGTTTGTTGAAACAATTGGCAAGCCATAAGAAGCAGCTTCAATAACAACCATTGGGAATCCCTCATATTTTGAACAGAGCAGCAGGCAATCAGCTTCATTAATTGCTTCCCAAGGATTAGGCATCCAACCTTGCCAGTTAATGTTTTGTGAAATATGCAAATCATTTGCTAATGTTTTTGCTTTTGGAAGATCAGCTCCCTTGCCAAAGATGTCCAGTTTCCAAGGAATATTAAGCTGTGCCATTGATTCAAGAAGCATACGTACATTTTTTTGATCATCCAACAATATTCTTCCAATAAAAATTGCATGGAAAGGAGCGTTAGCTTTAGGTGTGCTGATTGTTTTCTTATTTACAGTGCGGATAGGATTATAGATCAGAAAGATTTTTTGGGCTGGGACCCCGAGTTTGATCAACTGTTTTTTTATCCCTGTACTAATTGCAAGATGATATTCTGAGAAAGCAAGTTCTTGACGAGCAAAAATGTTTGATTCAGCAATGGAGGTATGTCCCCAAGAAACAATTTTATAATGAAGGTCATATTTTTTCCTGATCTGATAGGCAGTTACACAAGCTCTGCCTTCGAGTCCCAAAACGATATCTGGTTCTGCTGCTAAAACATTTTTTTCAATAAACTCTTTTTGTGCTTGTGTATCTTGTGCATGGCAAATTTTAAGTTGGTAGCCGGTAGTACGTGTAATCCATTGGAGCCATTCAGGTTTTCCGCTTTTAGGGATCAAAACCTGATATTCATTTTTTAAATCTTCGTTGACCAAGTTCGAAATGACTCTTTCGGTACCGCCATGTCCCTCTAAATACTGTGTTATTAATGTTATTTTCACGATAATTCATCCTTTCATTTTATGAAGCCAACATTAATCTGATGTAATCTTAAATAAGTTGTATTAGTGAGTCAGTAATTGTTAATTAACTTAAAAATTCTAAAAATAGTTACACCGCATTTGTTAATTATAAAAAATTTAAAACACAATAATGCAGTTGTAACAAAAGTACAGACAGCTAAGGTATGTGATTTTGTTTCAAACAAATGCAGAACTCGATTTTAAAATTCACCCGGCTTTCATTTTATCAACAAAGAAAATAGTTTACTTATGGCTAGTTGGATACATAAGAATGGCATTATTTAAATAATAAAAAAAATAAAGGTACAATAACCTTATCCAAATGGTTGTTGAACTGATATGACAATACAGAAACTAAAGAATCTATATTATACTTACCCCCATCTAAACTTTATTATAGATCTAATCAACATAAAAACTCAAATAGTTGAATTTTGTAAACAAAAGAGAGCGTAAAATATCTTGTGTAAATGCATAAAAGATTTCTGAATTGTATAGAAATAGGGAATGCCTTCCCTTATGATATTTAGTAACCACAGAAAACATCACAGGAGGCATTCCCCATGAATGAACTTACCACAGAAATTATCGCTGCACTAGCCCAAAAGCAAGATTTGGACGAAGTTTTTCGTCACCACCTCGAAATTGCGATTAACCAGCTGCTTCAAACCGAATTGGCAGAGTTTTTGGGTTACGAACGCTACTCATACGCTGGGATTAACACTGGTAATAACCGCAACGGCAGTTATGAGCGCTCGTTTGATACGAAGTACGGCCAACTTAACTTAACCATTCCTCGAGATCGCAATGGCCGGTTTGAAAATCATACCTTGCCAGCCTACGGTCGGCACAGTGATAATTTAGAAACAACGGTCATTCAGTTGTATACCAAGGGAATTACCACTGCTGAAATTGCCGAACTCATTGAGAAAATGTACGGTGCTCACTACTCCAAAGCCACGGTTTCCAACATGACTAAAGCCGTCAATGAACAGGTTCAAGCTTTCCAGCAACGTCGACTGGCTTCACAATATGCGGCCATCTTCTTAGATGCCACTTACTTGCCGTTAAAGCGGGATACCGTTCAAAAAGAAGCCGTTCATATTGCGATTGGCATTCGTCCAGATGGTACGAAAGAAGTGCTGAACTACCAAGTGGCGCCAACGGAATCGACTGGAATCTGGACTGAACTGCTGGGAACCTTGATCAAGCAGGGCGTTAAAGATGTGCTGTTGTTTGTGGCCGATGGGTTAGTTGGTTTGGATGAAGGCTTGAATCGGCATTTCCCTAAAGCCAAACGACAACGTTGCCTGGTTCATGTTGGGCGTAATTTGATGAACAAAGTTCGTGTGAAAGACCGTAAGGCCGTGATCAATGACTTAAACAAGTTCATCGAGCTGCCAATCGTGAAGCAGCCGAACTGAAACTGAATGAGTTCGCCAACAACTGGCATCGTACCTATCCCAAGTTAATCAAAGATCTGCTTAAAATGCCGAATCTGCTCACTTTCATGGACTTTCCACCAGCCGTTCGGCAATCACTCTACTCCACTAACTTGATTGAGAACTTTAACAAGCATCTCAAGCGCACCACCCACCACAAAGAACAATTTCCAACGGAAGATTCACTGGATCGCTTCCTGGTTTCTCAGTTTAATGCTTATAACGAGAAGTCTCTGAAGCGGATCCACCGAGGGTTCAAAGGACTCCAGGACACCTTGGAAGCATCATTTATTTAAGTTAGATACATATTATATGTACGAAGGCATTTCATTTACACAAGATTCTTGACGCTACCCTATTTTTTTTGTTATAGTCAAAATAAAGCCAGCGAAAGCGAGGAGGACGTCATGAAACAATACACGAAATTTTTACTGATGATTCTTGTCTCTACAGTTATTATGTATGGGTTAATGTACCTTAATGTGTTCCAATTAGATGATATTTTTCTAAGCCAAACGCGACTGTATATGGCGCTAATTATGGGCGCCACCATGGCCATTGTAATGCTGTTATTCATGTGGTCAATGTACCAGAATAAACGTTTGAACCGCCTGATCCTACTTGGTAGTGCGGTGATATTTGCTGGCTCGCTTTATCTAGTTCGTAGCCAAGCGACCGTGCACGATGCAGCTTGGTTGCAAGAAATGATCCCCCATCACTCGACCGCGATTCTAACCAGTGAACGCGCGCAACTCAGCGATCCGGAAGTCAAAGCCCTCGCACAGAAGATCGCTAAAACGCAACGTGAAGAGATCACGGAGATGAAACGATTATTGAAAAAAGTTGCCGATCAATAGCTGATAAAAAATAAGGAAGTTGACCAATCAGGCCAACTTCCTTATTTTTTAGGCTTACGCAAATTGCAATAGTAAGTTAGCCAGTGCCGATAAAGCACACAGACGAAAGGGCTCATGGGAGTTCCAGGTGGATCAGGATTAGGCGTTCGGCGTATCTTTGATTTCAGGTGGATAAAGTTTGTAAATGATAGCAGGCACACAAATCAGACTGATGAGACCGGGCAGCAGGGCGGCCAGCAGCCAGCCAGTCCAAGTAATATGAACGTGCAGAGCGGCCGCTAAAGCAACTGCGACTAGGTTGGGCGCCATGGCTGTCATGAATAGACCGCTGGTTGCGATGTTGCCATGAAAGGCGGTCATCATGAGAAACGCGCCGATTTTGCGCTGGGTCCCTTCTTGCGGGTCGGAACCGTACGCTTTGGCTAGCGATTCGATAATCGGAAAGACGATGCCACCAGCACGCGCCGTGTTACTCGGTGTCGCGGGACTCGTGACTAAGTCCACACCAATTAGTGCGTAGGCCAGTCCGAGTGTTCGTTTGCCGAAGCATTTGACGAACACTAACGCGACTCGCCGACCCAGACCCGTTTTGACAAAACCGCAAGATAAAAAGTAGGCCATCGCGATCATCCAGACCGTACTATCACCAAATCCTGCAATCGCGGTATCAATCGGCGTGACGCCTAATAGCACACAACAGGTCAAGCCGATGATTGCCACCCCAGCGATGGGCAACGGCTGGGTAATACACCCGATGATCGTACTGACAAAGATTGCCAACATTTGCCATCCGAGCAAACTCAAATCACTTGGACGCAGAGGGGCAGCCAGCCAAAGTATCAGGCCACAACTGAGCGGCCAAATGAGTTTTCGATAGTTGACTGGATTCAAATGTGACATACGTAAAACCGCCTTTCAATTAACTTCAGCTGAGGCACGCTAGTCTGAACTGGCTCGGTCAAGCTGTGCGATATCAATCACAATTGAGATACTTACCAGTAGTTTGGTCATATCTGAATGTTCGACTAGCCAATCGGTCCTCAGAGTAGACATGTCATTGTAAACCGAGTTCTAGCTTGGCAGCCTGTGACATCTTAGCGACTGACCATGCGGGTTCCCAGACAAGATTAATGAGCACCTGGTCAACATCATTCAACGCGCTTAGTGCTGCCTTGATGTGGTCGTCCAGATAGCCCGTCAATGGGCAGCCCATAATGGTGAGCGTCATCGTGACGGTGCACAGTTGAAGGTCGGCGTCATAAGCAATGTCGTAAATTAACCCCAGGTCGACGATGTTAACGCCAAGTTCGGGGGTCGATGACGGTTCGTAAGGCGGTTAACGCTGCTTCCTTAAATGGTGGTCTTGTCTTAATCATGAAAAATAACCTCCTTTGAGTGACGCCCCCGGCACGGCGATGACAGCCACTGTGACGGGGGCGCAATCCTTATTTGATAAATTTGACTTGTTCGTTGATTTTCTTGATTTCGGCTTCCTTGCGTTCATTAAAAATGACTTTGTTCTTCTCAAACAAGTTGTCACCGTTCGTATCGATCGAGACGATCAGCGGGCCAAAGTCTTTGACTTCACACGCCCAGAGTGTTTCGGGCATGCCGAGGTCCTTCCACTGTGCATCAACGATTTTTTCAACGTGCAGCGCAGCGTATACCGCGTTACCTGCGGGATAAACCAGATGGAGAGCGTGATATTTTTTGCAGGCGCGTTCTGTCCCCGAGCCCATCCCACCCTTACCAACGATCAACTTAACGTGAGTTTCCTTGACAAAGGCTTCTTCGAATTTTTCCATTCGCATACTCGTGGTTGGGCCGACCGCAACCATCTGATAGTGGCCGTCGCCGAGATCTTTGATGATTGGACCAGCGTGTAAAATGGCACGGTCGGTAACGTTGACGGGTAACGGCCGGTGTTCTTCGACTAACCGACGATGCGCGACGTCCCGGCAGGTCGTGAGTGAGCCGGTCAGGTACACGATGTCGCCGATTCGAATGTCTTTGATGTCGTCATCTGAGATGGGCGTGGTTAAATGATAAGTTTTCATGATAATTCGACTCCTTTGTTCAGTGGTAATTCGTAATTCAAATCTTGGTCAAAGTTAATGAGACCGCGTCGATGGGACCAGCAACCAGTGCTGACGGCGACGCCAATCGTTGATGGATGCCGGGCCGTATTTTCAACGTTGACGCCCATGACCGATTTTTGACCACCAAAGCCTTGTGGCCCGAGCCCAATGTGGTTGATGCCGTCTTCCAAGAGGTGTTCCAACTTAGCGGCGTTCGCATTTGGATTCTCACTATCGACGCGGCGCATCAAAGCGAGTTTGGAATTCAACGCGGCGGTCTCAACGGAGGTTGCCACGCCGACGCCGACGAGTAATGGTGGACAAGCGTTGATACCATAGCTTGTCATGCGATCCATGACAAACCGCACGACGCCTTCGTAGCCTTCACCGGGCATCAGCACTTTGGCAGCGCCAGGCAAGGTACAACCGCCACCAGCCATGTAAACGTACATTGAAATGTCCGTACCGTTGCCGTCGACTCGTAAGAAAATCGACGGGATGCCGTCACCAATGTTCATGCCAGTATTGTATTCGTCGAACGTTTGAACGGCGTTGTGCCGCAACGGGGCCTTCTTCGTGCCACGATAAACGGCATCCTTTAAAATCTGGTTCAATTCTCCGAGTAACGGAAACTGGGCGCCACATTTGATGAAGAATTGTAAGGCCCCAGTATCTTGACAGCTCGGCCGCTGCAGCTTGTTGGCGAGTAACTGATTTTCCATCATCGTATCGTAAACGAGCTTTTGTAAGGGATCGACTTCAATTTTGCTGAGTTCTTCGAGTTTGGCCGTCACGTCATCGGGTAAGCGGTGACTGATGAGGGCAATGTAGTCGGCCAAGATGTCACGCATTCGCTGCCCCTTGGTCGATAGTGTGGGTTCGGTATAGTCGTAAGTCATTGTATCCATGATTGATTTCCTCCTATCAATTTACAGCTTCATTTTAGGCAACCCTGGGCACGCAGACTAACCGCTAGATGATGACTTCGACGGCACGAGGCGTTGTGAAAAACCACGCAATCAACCAAATCTGGTATGTGATATGACAAAAAAGTACCAGTCTAATTCAGTTGCAAATGCTGAATTAGACTGGTACTGAGCGATAAATCCATATTTCGGACCGACAAGTGTGACTAATCATTATCACAAAAATTGTTATGCCATTAATTATTGATTGAGCAGATTTTTTAATTGTGTGACCTTAGTTTTGAGTGCTTGGTATTCTTCAAAGTGTAATTTGTAAGCACAACTCTCACAGGCACTCAGTTGATCGACCGTCGCCAGTTGCGCCCAGTGCGTCATTTGTGCTTGGACCCAGGCGGTTTGCGTGGGCGTCAGTGGTTGTTTGAATGCTGAACGCGGCCCATTTGAGAGGTGCTCGCGGTAGTTCGAAGGCGTCTGACCGAAATGCCGTTTGAACATCAAATTAAATGACTTGACCTCCTGGAACCCATTTTTGGGTGCAACGTCTGCAATTTTTAGATTAGGGTCCTCCAAGTCGGCAATCGCGTGTTGAAGGCGGCAGCGGGTCAGGTATTCGTAAAAATTGATGCCGAGCTCAGCTTTAAAAATACGGGACAAATAGGCCGTGGAGTAGTGACTGATGGCGGCTGCCGATTCGAGCGTGACGGGCTGATCGTAGTGCTGATTGAGATTGTCGATGACCCGGCTGAGCGAGCTTTGTTTTTTCGGCTGTGGATAGGCAATCGTTGCCTGAGTGTCAAAAAAGTCATGATGTAACAAGTTGGTCAGCTGGAAATAGGCCGCGTTTAGCTCGAATGCGGACCAACTTGATTGATGCAGTCCCGTATAGAGCTGTGCCAGAATTTGCCGGATGGTCTGGTAGTCGCGATGTTGCGGTGCTGTCACGCTGTTTAGGTGAAAAGCTCCGTGTGACAAGTCGAGTCCTTGGCTGGTGTAGAATGCAGGGGCGATATGTAAGCGCAGCGCCAGACATTCTGGATCCAGGGCAAACGTGGCGTGACCGCAGTTGGTGTTGATTAAAATTAAGTCGTTGGCTTTTAAATCATACCGGCGGCCGTCAACGTTGACTTCCACGTGGCCTTGCAGGAGCCAAAATAATTCGATTTGCGGATGCCAATTGTAGTGGTAACTACCAATCGTATAGGCGAGCAAGTCGAAGTTTACCGCGGGTGTCGATTGAAAGTGCTGGTTGGATAACATTGAAAATCACCTCCGAGGATCATTGAATGAGATCATGAATCCATATCTGGTTATTACCGATAACTCTTTTTTTTGATAAACTTTTACCTACTTCTCTTAAATTTGGAACTTTTGTAGTTGATGTAGTACTATCAATCAAAAGTGATTCCATTAGTTTACTTGGAATCAAATGCCAAAAATAATTTTTTTGTTCTTGGTTTAGTTCAAAAAGATATTGTTGCTTTAATCGCCCATTCTTATCAAAGACTTCACCCTTATGTGCATTTAACCATTCTCGATGATCAGATAAGGGAATTTCAAGTTTATACATATCACAATCAACCCTCCAACCATCATCGTCCCAAATATTTCCATCATATGCTAATGGCTTGGGGGAGCTATAAACGTCATATTTAGCAACACTTACAGCATGAATCTTTTGGTTAAAAACATGAAAAATAATATCTCCTCTTCTGACATGAGACATGTTTACATACCCGGGATTTCTACCATGTTTCCGATTTAATTTAGGAGACCAAAGTAATTTGTGCTGAAATTCATATTTATGACTTTGATTTTGTGAAACCAGGAAAAGAGAGGGCATTAAAATCACTACCTTATATATTGATTTGACTCAATAATAACACGGAAAAGAACGGAATCTGTTATTTTCCCCGACTAGCATTTTTTGCATGTATATCTGTCAATTCTTGTGTTCTTTGTAAGTAATTTATTCTTAACTTAAGAATAAACAAGGCTAAAAGGAAAAAGCCTAGAATTATTATAGCTATTAATAAAAAATGGATGGTAATAATTTTCGTAACATGTCGAACACGATTATCAGTTATACCATTCGATTTTACATAATAAATTTGAAGATTTTGTTGAGTACATAGAGTGACAACATGATCTCCCTTCGGTGGGACAGCTACCCTAATTTTTTCTCTAATATTATTAACTAAAAGTTGTAAGAAGCTGTCTAAAATCTCTTAAGTAATAGTGCTAAAAACGCTAAAACGACCATTTGCAGACTGGTGGTTAATTGACGCTCACAATTTTTCCAAAGTCGCCGACAATTCTCTAGCCAACTAAAAGATCGTTCGACTACCCAACGTTGGGGCATGACTTCGAATCGATGCAACTCATTGCGCTTCGCAACCTGCACGGTTGCGTTTAAATTACTGGCTACATCGAGCTGAAAATTAACGCCTGAATAACCACCATCAACTAAGACATTTTGAACCTGGCGTAAATGCATGGCATGTAAAGCGATCATTGCACTGGCCCCGTCTCGATCAGAGACGTTCGCTCGCGTCATGTGAATGGCCTGCGGAAAGCCATTGATATCAACTGCCAGATGGCGCTTAATCCCCGAGATTTTCTTACCAGCGTCGTAACCTTTGTTTTCAGCAGTAGCGGTGTTTTTGACGCTCTGAGCGTCAACGATAATAAAGGAAGTTAAAGCTGAACGTCCTTGGTAAGTTCGCCGAGCAATGACAATTTTTTTAAAACTTGTTCCAATAAAGAATCAGCCGTAGGCTCAGCTTTAGTTGACCAAATTTTGTAATAGTTGTAAACTGACCGCCATTCTGGGAAATCACCGGGGACTTGACGCCGTTGGCAACCGGTTTTCAAGACATATAGGACCGCACAGAAGACCTCGTAGAGGTCATATTTTCGAGGCTTAGTTCGCTTACGAAAATTTTCTAAAGCTGGTCGAATTAATTCAAATTGTTGCCGAGTAATATTGCTGGGATAATTTTTCATAGCTTAAACTCGCTTTTTACATAGAAGTATATCAAAAATCATAGATCTTGGACAGCTTCTGAACATGGCGTGCGCCAACGGCGTAACGTTGACCAACGATCCAAATATAATCAATCTTTGGGGCGATCAATTGAACAGCGTCCCATGATGATTAATCAACGTAAGCGCATCGGCGATTTTGAACTAGATACAGTCGTTGGTCCTCGTGGGCATAGTAAGGCAGTTTTATTAACTTTAATCGATCGCAAATCACGGTTCCTTTGGGCATACCGGTTAAAAGATCGGACGACAGCGACTGTTAATGAAGCACTAACTAAGTTCCTAACCACTTTTAATGGTCCGGTGCACAGCTTTACTGTGGACCGTGGCACTGAGTTTAGTGGGCTAGTATCACTCGAATCACAATATGGTATTAAGACCTATTACTGCCATGCTTATACTCCAGCTGAACGTGGTAGTAATGAACGCTTTAATCGGAATTTACGTTATTTTTATCCTAAAGGGACTCGTTTTGAGCACATTAGTGCTCAAGATTTAACGACGACGTTACTCCAAATTAACCAGCGACCGCTTAAAATACTCGACTGGCAAACACCGTATCAGGTTATGCTGACAAATTTGTCCAAAAATTCGGATTAAATTTGCAATCTACCTAATTTAATTAGACTTATTAAGTAAAGAAAATAGGGACCCTTTCAGTTAAGGCTATACTCCTTCTTGGGTAGACAAGCAAATAATTAAAGCTTGTCTTCCTAGAAAGGAGTTTTTGTATGGGCCGAAAAGGTTCTAGATATACGTTAGATGAGAAGCTCTTTTATATTGGTCTGGTCCAAAAGGGCCAGTCTGCTAATTCAATTCATAGACAGTATGGTGTTCATGATTCACAAATCCAGCAATGGTTAGAACGTTACGAGTCAGATGGTGTGGACGGGCTTAAGCGAAAACGAACCAATCGAGTCTACTCTCAAGAATTCAAACTTGAGGTCGTTCAGAAGTATCTTGGAGGTAGTACCTCATATCCCAAGTTAGCCAGAGAATTCGGTATTCCCAATAGTGGTGTCATAGTTCAATGGGTTTCCCTGTATAATGGTGGTAAATTACTTAAATCCGCTAGGAGGGCTGCACCCATGAAGGATGGCCTTAAGACGACGCAAGCTGAACGTATCGAGATTGCACAATGGACTATCGCCAATGAATTGAATTACGTTGAAGCGACAAAGCACTTCGACGTTTCGTATGGACAAGTCTATGCCTGGGTCAAGAAATTCAAGCGAAGTGGTGAATCGTCACTTGCCGATCGGCGTGGTAAATCCAAGGAAAATAATGATCAACTGACCGAACTTGAGAAGAAGGATCTTGAGATCAAACGCCTTAAGGCGCGACTTGAATACGTCTCAACGGAGGCCGCCGTTCTAAAAAAACTTCAGGAAATAGAAAGAAGGAATGCCGCTCAGACGAGCAATATCAGACCATTCAACAACTCGCACAAGAAATGAATCCAGATTCGGCCAAGCCTTATGGCATTAGCACTGCGTGCCGTGCTCTTGATATTTCGCGTGCCGCATATTACAAGTGGTTGAATCGTAAACCAACGATACATCAATTAGAGAATCAGGCGATTCTCGAATATATTATTGAGCTTGAAGAAAATAATCATTACATCTTCGGCGTTAAGCGACTCGTGACCTACATCAACGTCGAAACGCCGTATCATGTCAGTCACGGCCGTGTTCGTCGAATTATGCGCAAAGGTCACATACGGGCCTCTTCTTCGCGTCGCGAAGCATGATCGCAGAGCCGAGAAGAAAGAGTATCTCCTTGCCAACAAGCTGTACACTGTGGACGCTGGACATGCGTTCCATCCAGTCAGGCCTAATTTAGTCATGGTCACCGATTGTTCAGAGTTAACCTATGGAATCAAGAACGAGAAGAAGCTTCGACTCAGTGCCGTAAAAGATCTGTATGATCATAGCATTATTGCCTGGCGCGTCGCGCCAACTGAGACTGCACAACTAGTGACAGATACCATCAAATTGGCCCTTAAGAACAATAATGGCATTAAGCCCAAGACGATGCATAGTGATCAAGGATCGGCGTACACAGGTGGCGAGTACAATACATTTTTGGCTGGAGAAGGCATTATTCATAGTATGTCTCGCCCAGGCACTCCAGGGGATAACAGCCCGATGGAAAGCTTCTGGAGTCATCTGAAAACCGAACGCTTTGCATTTGAACAAGCTTTATCTGAAGTTGAGATGATGAAACAGATTGAAGACACCATTCACTGGTATAACTATGAACGACGCCAAGAAACACCAAACGGCATGACGCCGATGGAATATCGGAATCATGCCGTAAAAGAAATTGCATAGGAACTTTAATTATTTGACCTGTCTACTTGACACGGACCAGCGCCAACCAAAAGGGGGGCCCTATTTTCTTTTAATACCGTATTTCACACGGTATCGAATAAAGGTCGTCCGTTTAATACCTGTATTTTGGGACACATCAATGTCACTCATGCCTGCTCGATAAAGCTTAAAAGCATGTTGCAAGCGGGGATCGCCTTGGGTGTATTGGGGTTTGCGCCCATGATATTTGCCTTGTTGTTTAGCCAGGGCAATGCCTTGTTGCTGACGTTCGATGATCCGCTTACGTTCACTTTCAGCTTGGTATTTATAAAGTTCAATAATGAGGTTGGTCATGAGTTGACGTAAATTGGGGTCAGCAATCCCTGTCATGGACGGTAAATTCAACACATCTAGGGTGGCACCCTTATTTTGAATGGAGTTCATGATCTTAGTCAAATCATGGTTGTTTCTGCCTAAACGATCTAATTCAGTGACCATTACAATATCACCCTCACGAATATAGGCCAGCATTTTTTGCAGTTCTGGCCGATTAGTGTTAGCCCCACTTAATTTATCCGTAAATAATTTATCAACGTCTTTTAAAGCCGCTAACTGTCGATCTAAATGTTGCTCCTTGGAACTCACACGCGCATAACCGATTTTAGCCATTTCCAATTCTCCTTTTGGACAGTTCTAATGAACACTTGTAATTCCTAGTATAGCACAGAAATAAAAAAGACCATTAGGGTATACCCTAGTGGCCTTTAAGCTTAGTGCGAATTATTAATTGAATTTATCGTTTCCCTGTATTTACCATCAAATGTTTTTTCATCTGGAAACAAGGTTTCTCGTGAATATCCTAGTTGTCTTAATTTTTTTTGGATCGAATCTTTAACTTATCACGGAAACACGAGTTACATCACGGTATTTATAGTCCTGTTGTTTTCGTTAATAGCTTGGCTATTTATGGCTCGAAGATTAAAGAAAGCTGATTATGCATAGACACTATTCTATCCCCATTTCCCTGTATAATAGATTAAGCAAGAAGCTTTAATGGCAATGATTGTCTTTTCCCTTGCGAGGTGAGGCTCATGGGAACATGGAATAATCTTCAGGAAGGCTTCACAGTCAATGAGCGTCTTTCAGACACTCTCGTTGATGTTGCTGTTTGGCACGTTTTTAATCGCGCTACTCAGCTATATCGACAAACACCACAAATGAAAAAGCCGCCCCACATAACTTTGACCGGTTATGGGGCGAACTAGTGTTGTTTTAATATCTGCCACCGTCTTTAACGGCTCTACACGGGAAGTCCTGTTCACGTGGGACTTCCTTTTTCTTTTTCATTATAGCATGACTATGAAAAATTGGGTAGCAAGGCATTTTCAGCTTATTATTTATCTTTGTATTTTTCAAAAATAGGTTCAACTAATTCTTTTTCAGCGTTTTTCGTACTTCGCCGTATTTGTATATAGTTTCCCAATATGTTTATGTCTGGCAACGGACCCACTTAATCTAATATTTATTATTATGATAGACCAATTTGCCTATTAACTTAGTCTCAGTGTTTTTTTTCTAAAGTTGCTAATAATGCATCAATCCGTTGTTTAACTCGGGTTCGTTGGGTTGTATCAGTTAACAGTACTAACGTATCACCTTCATGAATCAAGGTGTCACCATGTGGAATCACTTCTTGTTCACCACGCCGGATTCCAATGAGCAGTGCTTCTTTAGGCCATGGCATGTCTCGGACCATTTTGCCGTTTAAGGGACTGCCAAAGAAAACCGGTATTTCCAAATGATCAGGTCGATGAAGTTGCTGAACAGTTTTAGGCATTGTCATCTGCTTAAGCAATGCTTCATAGATTGGTGCACCGCCTAATAAATCAACAACAAGGTAAGCAGTTAACGATATGACTGCTAATGGCATTAAATGTGTTAAATTGCCAACCATTTCTGTTACCAGCAAGATAGCTGTGAAGGGAGCTTTTCCAATTCCAGCAAAGTAACCGGCCATGGAAAAAATGATTAGGTTCATGATATAGACATGCGATAATAATCCTAATTGATTCATTAAGACGCCATAAACCGCACCAATCACAGCACCTAAAGAAAGAATCGGCAAAAAAATACCGCCAGGTAATCCGGAACCATATGAAATCATTGAAAAGACGAATCGTATAATAAAAATTGCAATTAGTACAAACAAAGGTGGAACATACTGGCCAAATCCAACAATTAATCCATTACCACCACCGAGTAAATTTGGCGAAAAGTAACCAACTAAGATTACCAGCAGAAATGGTACGATACCTTGTATTGGGCGTGGCAAATGTGTCAGTTGATGATACCACCGAGGCATAACTAACAAGACCCGTTGATATAAGTAACCAAACAATCCCAAAACAATGCCGAGTAAAATTAAGTGCCAATAATTTGATACTGGTAAACTACGTGAATAATTTAAATGTAACACGGGAACAAGTCCGAAAACATTCAGCGAGATAAAATTTGAACCAATTGCTCCGGCTAATGCTGTTAACCAAACCAGCGGTGAAAAATTATGGTAAATCTCTTCTAAGACAAATAGAGTTCCAGCAATGGGAGCATTAAACGCCGCTGCTAATCCAGCAGCGGCGCCTGATGCAATTAGCAGTCGGCGATCAGTTCCTGATAACTTAAACCCAGCAGCGAAACCTTGACCAACTGACGCACCTAATTGAATCGACGGTCCTTCTCGTCCGAGAAATAATCCGGGTCCCAATGCCAGAATACCACCGATAAATTTTCGCCAAAGAATTGACCACCAGTGCATTTCCAATTCGCCAGCCAATTGACCTTCAACTTGCGGAATTCCGGAACCAGAGATATAAGGTTCTCTCTTGAGAAGTCGAGCCACAATTAAAGCTAAACCAAGGTTGATGCCAATCAACAATGCCCATTCCCACCAAACAAATGGCGCGATTCGTAAGTATCTATATACCAATCGACTATAGTGCAGCCCTATCTCAATACAATAGCGAAATAAGCTAACAACGGTGCCACTCATTAAACCCACAAGCAGGCCGAGTAAAACAAATCGCAAACGAGTAACGTCAAATTTTTCTTTTACAAGCTGTATCAAATAACTAATCCTCCATTATAACCAATATTATATAATTTAGTGCTTAATTAAACTAGGCAATATCTCGATGAAATCTAGTAGTTATTTTTCACAGAGAAGGGGTGTCATACCGCTAAGATGTTTTAGTAGTTTATATGACGAGCCGCATGTTTGAGTAGTAATGGTGCTAATAACGTTGTTAGGATAATGGCAGTGATAATTGCCGAATAGTAATCATCACTGATTAGTTTGGATTGGTAGCCTATTTGAGCGATAATCAAGGCCATTTCCCCACGCGAGACCATCCCCGCACCAACGAGGTAAGCTTCATTCGAACTGAATCCGGCCCATTTAGCCCCACTTCCCGCTCCTAATAGTTTTGTCAGTGTTGCCACAATCGTCAATACGATAATTAATAACAAATCGTGTTCTATGCCAGCTAGTGACATATTTAAACCAATTGAAACGAAGAATACAGGAATGAAAATCGCATAACCGATTGGTTCGATACTTTGATCAACTTCATGAGCTACATGAGTTTGTGCAATCGCAATTCCTGCAAAAAAGGCCCCAATCACTGCACTCAGTCCAATCAGATCTGCAATATATGCCATACCAAAACACAAAATCATCGCCATTATAGTAGGTCCCACTGGATTCAATAATTTGGTGCCTAGTCTAGCGAGGAGAGGGGCGATAAAACGCATCACGAAATAAATTGCGGCAAAGTAAATTAGCTGCTCTAAAAAAGTCAGAGCTAGCGGTATCTGGGTATCCGTACCAGCCTTTGTACCTATTAAACTGACCATAATGCTAAGTAAAACGACAGCTAGCACATCGTCAACCACCGCGGCACCGAGGACTGTTGAACCGCTCTTACTATCAAGTAAATTTAGTTCTTTCATGACAGCAACTGAAATTGAAACCGACGTTGCGGCAAAAATAACGCTCAAAAACAAGCTTTCAAATTGTGTCAAGCCAAAAACAATACCAACTGGATAGATCAGTACCATCGGAATCAAAACTCCTAACAACGCGACAATTATGCTAGGACGCAAATATTTTTTAAGCAATGTAAGATCACTCTCAAGTCCGGCGATAAACATTAAGATGATAACCCCAATCTCTGAAAAAATATGGATGAAATCATTGGCGTGAACCCAATTCAACAACGCAGGGCCAAGAATAATTCCAACAAATAATTGACCGATCACTGCTGGGATACCAACCCTAGAGGCTAGATGGCCAAATAGACTAGTTGTAATCAAGATGATCACCAAGGTACCTAAAAATTCCAAACAAAAACCTCCTCATACAAAAAACGTAAACCCAGATACCTCTTACACACCCCTGAAAGAGAACACCTTGAGCTTACGTCAACTGATTTATTTATTCATGTTTTAATAATACTTCTTATATGCTAGCAAACTAATCAAAAATATTCAAGTAACGATAAGTTGTCACATTTAGTTACTTATTCGAAACACAGACACCGCCAACTTTAAAAGTGATTTCTGAATTTTCTTTATCTATTTTAAATATCTGGATCGTTTTCTCCAGCTATAAATCATGCTGGATACATAACCGAGCTAAAAAGACACCGTAGGTATATTATCAGGTCCAAGGAATCCAAACTAGCAGCGACCAAAACATCATTGATTTCTTGTTTGAGGCTGGTGTAATTCTTCTTTTCTATGATGAACCTTAAAAATATAGTCGTACTATGATTATCTATCAGGAATTGTCATTGTTACCTGTTTCTAACTTATTCATCTTTATATTGTGGATGCCAATATGATACCGTTCCCAGCGGTTGGTCATCTGCTTTTTGATCGTAATTATTTAACCAATTTTTGATGGCTTGATCAGTGTCGTAAGCACATACCCCACGAACTGCCAATCCACGTTCAATCGAGGCTCCTTGGGCAATCTCTGATAGTTCATTCAAACTGTCACCAAAGCGGCTACCTTCATGGGTATAGACCGGATAGATTGTTTTGTCTTGCCACTGATATTGTTCCATAAACGTTACAATCTACCTTATAGTTTCTTGGCAAGAACCCTATTTATATTATTTCTGCTTCAATAATTTTTATATCTTTTTCATAATCTCTTTCTGAATAATTCTGTTCAAATCCCCTTAATAACTCTGAATTTAGTTTCTTACCTGACATTTCCATTCCAATCATAGTTATACTTCCCGAAGTAACCCCACCAACGACTGGAACAATTTTCGCAATTCCAGAGGCTAGTCCCTTTTTGGTTAGTGTTTTGCCAGCAACTATACTAGTTATTTTTTTTAATAATGGGTACCACAAAGTTTTCATTAAAGGTTTCCCTAATATTTGTTTAGAAGCATACTTTATAGCATTAGAACTTGACACCCGCAACAAAGAAGCTGATCCATTTACTCCAGCCATTGTTCCTAAAAATAATAACAATCCATTTGTTTGAATTTTTCCATTTTCTTCGATCAAATCATCAAAATCATATATATGGTAGATTGTAAAATTAATCCGAACGCTGTTCGGACAAAAAAGATCAGCTTCCTTTAAAATGGTGTTTACCACAAACCCATCTTTTAGGAGCTGATCTTTTGTCTAGTATAACCTTTCTGAACGAATTAAAATCGAAACTTTTTGTGAACTAGGGCTGTCCAATATCCAAATGGGCGTTCGGCTGAACCGATCACCGTCAACAATTTCTTATGAATTATCTCGATGTCAACCTTATCAGGCTGAATTAGCACAAACAGATGCCGAATACAAGCGATCACGATGTGGTCGGAAAACTAAGCTGAGCGATGACTTAAAGCAAAAAATTCTCAACCATTTACGTCTAAGCTGGTCACCAGGAATGATTGCTCACGAATTTAAACTAGCTACTAAATCTATTTATAATTGGCTAAATCAGGGGAGAATTGGTTTCTCCTTGAATGATCTACCTGAACATGGCGTACGCCAACGGCGTAACGTTGACCAACGATCCAAATATAATCAATCTTTGGGGCGATCAATTGAACAGCGTCCCATGATGATTAATCAACGTAATCGCATCGGCGATTTTGAACTAGATACAGTCGTTAGTCCTCGTGGGCATAGTAAGGCAGTTTTATTAACTTTAATCGATCGCAAATCACGGTTCCTTTGGGCATACCGGTTAAAAGATCGGACGACAGCGACTGTTAATGAAGCACTAACTAAGTTCCTAACCACTTTTAATGGTCCGGTGCACAGCTTTACTGTGGACCGTGGCACTGAGTTTAGTGGGCTAGTATCACTTGAATCACAATATGGTATTAAGACCTATTACTGCCATGCTTATAC
This sequence comes from Liquorilactobacillus nagelii DSM 13675, assembly GCF_019444005.1. Taxonomy (NCBI): domain Bacteria; kingdom Bacillati; phylum Bacillota; class Bacilli; order Lactobacillales; family Lactobacillaceae; genus Liquorilactobacillus; species Liquorilactobacillus nagelii. The sequence continues at coordinate 46,301 of NZ_CP049305.1, read as the reverse complement.
TCCAGCTGAACGTGGTAGTAATGAACGCTTTAATCGGAATTTACGTTATTTTTATCCTAAAGGGACTCGTTTTGAGCACATTAGCGCTCAAGATTTAACGACGACGTTACTCCAAATTAACCAGCGACCGCTTAAAATACTCGACTGGCAAACACCGTATCAGGTTATGCTGACAAATTTGTCCAAAAATTCGGATTAAATTTGCAATCTACCAGTAGTCATTATTCAGTTAATAATAGCTGGTCGGCATCGTTAATTTCGATGACCTTGCCAGGCTTTTGCGTAATTAGGCCTTGACGCTCGAATAAGGCGAGCTTACGGCTGATGCTTTCAGGGGTGGTGCCGAGGAACGTCGCCAGGTCCTTTTTCTTTAATGGTAGTTTAAACGTGTCGGTTTTGAGCGCTGCCGCTGTTTCAGTGATATAGTTCGCTAAACGGGCTTCGACGGATTCAGTGGCCGTGCTGGTTGTTTGACGTTCCAGTTGACTGAGACGTTTGCCAAAGACGTTTAAGACGTTGATGCTGATACTGGGATATTTTTGCATCAAGTCTTGAAAGTCTGAACGGCGAATACTGCAAACATCCGTCGGTACTAAGGCTTCACCGAATGAGGTTCGCCGTTGATTTTCAAATAAGGCAGCTTCGCCATCGATATCACCAGTTTGTAATAGGTATAGTAACTGCTCGCGACCATTGGCAGCTAGCTGATAGACTTTAACCTGCCCATTGGCAACAATCATCAGTGAATCCAGTGGATCGTCAGCACCAAATAAAGTGCTGCCGGCTGGATAGTGGTGGTGACGAACGATCGATTCGATGGTGTCTAATTGTTCACTACCGAGTTCGCTAAAAATTGGGACTAACTGCACACATTCATGTTCTGCCATAAGGCCCATCTCCTGAATAAATTCACCCTAACTATAACAGATTTTGCTTGGTAGATAGGGTTTGACGTTTTAAATTTCCTACTGTTTTAATAACTATATTGTAGCGTAAAACTTTTTTGAATTTCTTGACGGCCGTCAAGTTCTGATCAATCAAATCCGGTTATGATAGAACCATCAAATGAACGACACGGAGGTAATTGATTATGAAAATTATTATGCAATTAGGAACGTTGACTTGCCCATCATGCATGACCAAGATCGAAAAGGCCGTTGCTAACCATGACGGCGTTGAGAATGTTAAGGTGCTATTCAATGCCAGCAAGGTAAAGGCTAACTTTGATCCTGAAGTGACGAATGCCGATGATTTGGCACAAGTTGTTACCGGACTTGGTTACGAAGTTGAAAACGTCAAGGTTAAGTAGGAGGAATAAACGATGAGTGAACTAACGATCGACGAACAATACGCAGCGGAATTAAAACAGAGTGACATTGATCACCATGTCCCAACAGCGGGCGCAATGACGAATCACATTTTATCTAACTTAATGGTTGCTTACGTTAAGTTGACCCAAGTGAAGTGGTACGTTAAAGGACCACAATCATTGGCATTGCGGACAGCATATCAACGTTTGTTAGATCAGAATGTCCGTCAGTTTGCTGAATTAGGCGAATTACTCCTAGATGAAAACCAGAAGCCATCTTCCACAACGGCTGAATTAACCAAGTATTCCATGTTGGAAGAAAATGGGGCTTTCAAGTATCAATCTGCTGATGAACTCGTGGCCGCAACAATCAAGGATTTTGATACGGAAAACCTATTCGTTGACCGGGCTATCAAGCTTGCTGAAAAAGAAACCCGGCCGGCACTGGCGGCTTGGTTAGTTGCTTATCGTGGCAGTAACAATCACAATATTCGGGAATTACAAGCTTATCTTGGTAACGATGCTCGAACTGGTTTGGAGGAAGAAGATGAGGATGACGACGATTAGGTCGTTCTCGCTGAAGAATTAAACGCTCTGGATAGCGATTGTGTGGGCAAACTATCCAGGGCGTTTTTGCTATTACAACGGGCCTGCGCTATACTAACGACAATTAAATTATATTGGAGGGCCCCGAGATGGCGATTAGCGACATTGTGATGTGGACATTTGTCTTTATTATTGCGACTGGGTTCGTAACGGTGGTTTCAACGGCGGTCCTGTTGAAGCGAGCAAAACGAGCGCCCAAGGATGCCGAGCAGTCCCACAGTGATGACGACGATGACTGGAAAAAGGGCGATTGGAAAGATTGACTCGATAAGTTGCCTGACGGATACGGTGCTTAACTGAGTCAACTGGCACTAAAAAGACGGTATAACCAACTGAGATTGGCGACACCGTCTTTTTTGGCGTTATTTGGTTTTTAGCAGTAGATCCAAGGAGTGTTCAAGATTCTGAACATCAGCCGTGGTCATCGCATCTACACAATTATTAATATTACGGGCGATGACGAGTTTCATGGCCTTGTCGATACTTGATTTCACTGCTGAAAGTTGAACTAAGACATCTTCGCAAGGACGATTTTCGTCCATCATACGTAAAACGCCGTCCAGTTGACCAGCCGAGCGTTTCAGCCGGGTCTTGATCTGCTTGTTAGTGACATATTCTTCAGTAGTTGCCATGATTCATGATGCCCCCTTCGTAATTAGGCAAGTGCTTTTTTGAGTTCGACTTCAAAATCAGGCTTAGGACGTGCTCCGACCATGTGACTGACGACTTGGCCATCTTTCTTAATCAGGAAGGTTGGAATTCCTTGAACTTGGAATTGACTGGCCGTAGCTTGGTCATGGTCAATGTTCAATGAAACGAAGTTGACCTGGTCCTTGTAAGCGGGGTCTTCAGAAAGGGACTTAAGAATTGGGTCCATCATGCGACATGGTGGGCACCAGTCCGCGCGAAAATCAATAACGGCGATACCAGTATCTGTTTCTTTGGCAAAATCTTGATCATGTATTTCTTTAATCATTTTAGCTGACTCCTTTAGTAAGTATTTGTCACTAAATAATATACCCCCATAGGTATATACGAGCAAGTGTTCTGCTTCTGGCCGTGGAGGGATTTAAAAAGGACTGATGTATTGGGTGATTAGATAATAACGATTCGTTATGGAAGCTAGCGGCTCCTGAGAATCCACTAGTTGTGATCGCGAGCATTAACGTTGAAGATCTCATGTTGACGCGAGCGTGTTATACTAGCGCTTCATAATTATACAACCCAGGGTATTTGGTAGAATTATGTTGAATTATTAGAAACCGCTTATTTAAGCAAAATAAAACGTTTACATAAATAGTTTTATCTGGTATCTTCAAATTATCATAGATGCTCGGTACCATACGAGGAGGATTTACAGATGACAGGTTCATGGGAAGCACGCTACGCCGCTGAATTTTTTGGCACGCTGATCCTAGTACTACTAGGTAATGGTGCTGTCGCTAACGCATTCCTGAAGAACACGACTGGTAACGATGATCCAGGACTCGCCAATGGAGGATGGCTCCTGGTTGCATCGGGATATGGACTGGGGGTCATGCTCCCAGCCATGATGTTTGGCTCGATTTCTGGTAACCATTTAAACCCCGCGATTACGATTGGGCAAGCCGTGATTGGAATCTTTCCCTGGGCGCACGTTGCGCCTTACTTAATCTGGCAATTTCTAGGAGCAATCGCAGGCCAATGCTTGATTTTGGCACTGTACTGGCCCCATTATCGGCAAACGACTGATAATGAGGCGGTCTTAGGGACGTTTGCAAATAGTGATCATGCGAACAGTCAGTTAAACGGTTTTGTTACGGAAATGGTAGGAACCGCAGTCCTGATTTTTGGTGCCATGGGATTATATCGCGGAATGTTTTTTCATCAAAATATCGATATCGCCAATATTGGCGTTGGACTTTTGATTGCTGCCATGGTTATTTCGTTAGGCGGTCCAACCGGTCCGGCCCTAAATCCGGCCCGTGACTTGGGACCACGGCTAGTACACGCGTTATTACCAGTACCGAACAAGGGTAGTTCTCACTGGGAATATAGTTGGGTTCCCGTGGTTGCCCCAATTATTGGTGCCGTTATTGGAATTTGGATTTATAAGATCTTTTTTGGTTTGTAATCGCAATTAATTAACCGAGCGTATTTATGAAATTATTATTGGTCTATCATTTTTGATTGCAATATGCTAAAACGGTCCGCCAACTAGCTGGGGAAGACTAGTCGGCGGACCGTTATTGGTTGCTAGGCCTGTAACCAAGTTGGGGAGACTTGATTAAGCTGTGGCTGCTTGAATGGTTTTAGTTGGTTGTTGTTTGTCGAACTTGGTTTGGAAATTGATTAACCGCATAGCGTTGAAGATAACGACTAAGATACTAGCTTCATGGACAAACATCCCACTGGCCATGTAGATATAACCGAAGATTAGCCCAATCAGTAGGAAGGCCACGGTGGCAATGGCGATGAAGATGTTTTCACGAGTGTTCGAGACAGTTTTCTTGGCGAGACCGTGGGCGTGTACTAATGCGGGGAAGCTTGATTGCATCAAGACGACATCGGATGTATCGATGGCAACGTCAGTCCCACTACCCATTGCGATTCCGATATCGGCGTTAGCGATTGAAGGACTGTCGTTGATTCCATCCCCAATAAAGGCGACCGTGTTACCGGCTGCTTTTAGTTTCTTAACGTATTCGACTTTTTCTTCTGGCAAGAGGTTGGCGTGAACTTCATCTAGGTTCAATTCGTTGGCAACGGCTTGAGCGGTGAGTTCATTGTCTCCAGTTAACATAACGAGTTTCTTGATTCCTTGGGCTTTTAATGCGGCGAGGGAGTCCTTCACGCCTGGACGAATCGTATCGGCAATCCCGAAGATGAGTTGAACTTGTCCGTCGACTGCCATGATAACGGTTGATTGACCACCAGCTTGTAAATCATTGAGATCTTTGAGTTGATTAGGATTTAGTTTGATATTATGAGCCGTCAACATTTTTTGATTACCAATGACAACTTCTTGCTTACCGACTTGTGCACAGATTCCTTGACCCTTAACGGTTCCAGTGTCATCTAGGACGGGAGCGACCCCCACTGACTGCTGGTCGGCATAACTGACGATTGCTTGGCCTAACGGATGGTCGGAAAAGCCCTCAATAGCGGCAGCGAGAGCTAGTTGATTATCCGCATTGTTTGTGTAAGTGTGCATGGTTGTAACGGCAGTGTTACCTTCCGTTAAAGTACCGGTCTTATCGAAGACCAGGGTATCGACTTTGGCAAAAGTATCGACGACTTCACCACCCTTGATCAGGATACCACGCTTGGCACCATTCCCGATTCCGGCAACGTTTGACACTGGGGCGCCGATAACTAAGGCACCTGGGCAACCGAGAACCAGTACCGTGATTGCTAAGCGGAAGTCACGGGAGAAGGCGAAGACTAAGACTGCTAAAACGAGGACGGCAGGCGTATAATATTGAGCAAAGCGGTCGATGAACTTTTCAGCTTTGGACTTGGTATCTTGAGCTTCTTCGACCAATTCAATAATTTTGGCAAAAGTCGTGTCGTCGCCAACCTGAGTCGCTTTGATCTTCAGATAGCCATTTTCAACCATTGTTCCGGAGTAAACCGAGTCCTTGAGTTGCTTGTTGATTTGGCGTGCTTCACCCGTAATTGAGGCTTCGTTAAGGTAGCCGTTACCTTCAACAACAATCCCGTCAACGGGAACCTGACTCCCAGTTTTAACTAGGACAACGTCACCTTCGTCCACATCATCAACGTCGACTTCTTCGGTGCCATCATCAGTAACTAAAGTTGCGGTAGTTGGTGACATGTCAGTCAAGCCTTTGATTGCGGTCCGCGTCTTCTGCAAGGTCTTGCTTTCGAGATAGGAGCCAAACAAGAAGAGGAAAGTAACGATTGCGGATTCGTTGAATTCACCAATAATGAATGCCCCAATCACTGCGATACTAACTAACAGTTCAATACTGAAAACTTTGTTCCGAAGTGCGCTCCAAGCACGAACCGCAATCGGAATGACGGCAATAATTGAAGCAACTGCTAAAATGACTTGGTAACCGAGCGTAAATTGTAAGAGATATTTACTGAGCATCCCAAGGACAATCAGAATCCCCGTAACTAATGTAATTTGATTCGTATGTTTAGTGAGAAATAATTGGAATTTCATAATTTGCAACTCCTTATTTGATTTGATGACCCTAGTATAGTGAGTTCAGCTTGAGGGCAACTTGATAGGCGTCAAGTTTTGCAAAATAACAGTATTAATTTCGGATGGGCTGATTATTGCTGACAGTGATTATGATTAAAACGTGCTATTTTTTAAATCCAAAAGCAGCCAGCTTAGGCCCGCTGGAAAAAGTCCGAGTTAGCGTAAAATTGCTCCTATACTGAAATTTGGTACCAAAATCATTAGATTTTGTGTCATAATGATAAAAATCAGAATAGGAGTTTTTTTATGAAATATTATTCAGATGAATTTAAAAACAACATCGTTAAGCTTTATCACAATGAAAATCGTTCAAAGAAATCCTTAGCCAATGAATATGGGGTTCATCCAACCACCATCAGTCATTGGATCAAGCGGGCCAAATTAGTTGAACTACCTGACGGTGGCGTAACGAGTGTTGAAGCCTTCAAGCAACTACAGAAAGAAAACCAGCAGTTAAAAGAAGAAAATGAAATTTTAAAAGCAGCGGCGGTGTTACTGGGAAGGCATTAGGCAAAGTTAAAGCCATAGACTTTATCAACGAACAATTATGTAAACACCGCCTCTGGATAATCTTGAAAGCCTTAGGGCTTTCTAAAAGTACGTATTATCATTGGAAACACTATCAGACAAGTCGTCATGATAAACAAGATACGATTTTAAAAAGCCAGATCTTTGAAATTTGGAAAAATAATTATAAAGCCTATGGGTACCCTCGGATCACAATTGCCATGAGAAGACTTGGTGTAGTCATTGGCCCCAATCGTGTCTACCGATTAATGCAGGAGTTAGGCATTCGATCACTAATGGGGCGGCGTTTTAAGAAGCCAGGCACTCATGTAGATTATTCTCAACGGCCTAACTTGATTAAGAACCATCCAATCGGAACTATTTGGCGTGCTGACATAACCTACCTAGAACTAAGACCAGGCACTTGGGTTTATCTAAGTACCATCTTTGACCAAGCTAGTAAGCAAATCATCGCTTTCAACATTGGCAAGGAGATGGCATCGAAACTGATTATTAAGACATTGTTGCAAGCCTTGAGCAGGGCTTCTAAGCCAACCTTTTTGCACTCTGATATGGGTTCACAATACACCAGTATTGCTTATGAAGGCCTGTTAAAGCGGCACCTGATTAGGCATTCATATTCCAAACAAGGTTATCCATATGATAACGGTCCGCTCGAAGCTTTCCATTCGCTACTTAAACGAGAATTTATTTTTCAAACACGTTTTACTAGTTTTGAGGACTTAGTCCTCAGAGTTGAAAATTACATTAACTGGTATAACACCGAAAGAATTAGGATAAACGGCTAATTTTTTTAGTACCAAAACTTGACGTAGGAGCAATAAGCAATATGAAGCAATATCTTCAAAATCGGTTTCTGTTGGCGCTATCAACTTAATAATGGCCTTACTCTTACTTTCTCCAAATTGTGTATAAATAATTGAACGATCAACTATGTCATTAGCCAATACCATTTCGTTAGATTGGTTATTGTCGAAATTTGCTATCTTTTTTACTACATTACTAATTGCATTTTCGAGATTATTACTTAATTGAGATACTCCAAGGATTAGCTGTCTTTTCCCTTGCGAGGTGAGGCCCATGGGAACATGGAATAATCTTCAGGAAGGTTTCACAGTCAATGAGCGTCTTCCAGACACTCTCGTTGATGTTGCTGTTTGGCACGTTTTTAATTGCGCTACTCAGCTATATCGACAAGCACCACAAATAAAAAAGCCGCCCCGATCATAACTTTGGCGAGTTACGGGACGACAGTATCGTTTAGTTAACTAATGCCACCGCCTTTGAAGCGGCTTGCATGGGAAGTCTTGTTAGCGCAGGGCTTCCCTTTCTTATTACATTATAGCATGTCCCTTAAAAACTGGCTAACGTTTTAGGCTTTGATCGGGTTCAGAATCTGGTTGTTTAATTTCTGGATTTTCTTCAGCAAATGCTTGTAGCTGTTTTTGTGTTCGATTACTGATTTCATGGTGTATATCATTTAGTTTATTTTTTAGTTCTGATTTTTGTTGTGGGTTCCTTGCTTGCTGAACTTGTTGCTGCAAGCTTTGGTAGGACTTATTAAGATCATGGGCTGATAACTTTTTTAGATCATGCTCAGGCTCTTTTTGGGCTTCTTGTAAGCCTAATTGTTTGGTTAACCCGTCGCTAAGCTCAATCACTTTGTTGCTCACTTGCTGGATCTCACTTAAAGCACTATGGATCACAGCTTTATCTTTGGCCCAGGTAGCTACATAACCGAGGGAGTAATTGCCCGTATCAACCCCAATATTTTGCATGGCAACATATGCAACCGCTTCGGCTTGGGTTTCCTGATAAGCTCGTGGCCGATCTTTAAAGGCTGATTTTAATCCGTGTAGCTGGCTATGCGCATATTCGTGATATAACGTCTTTAGTTTCAAAGCATTGTCGGGCTCATCGCCACCAATGACGATTTCATTAGTGCTGGGTTGAAAATACCCCTTAGCCCCATTTAGCGTCGCTAAAGGCACTTCGCTGACTTTAAGGTCGGTTTGCTGGTTTAAATAATCTTTGAACGCATTATATAAGCTTGTCACATTCTGATGATCGGCTAAATTTTCTTTGACAAAATCCTTGGCACTTAACACTGGCTCACCGCTAGTTTGTGACACGTCAAAGACGGGTAGATAACGGTAACCGACAATGGCGCGTTCATCGGTGGTATCAAGACGCTTTTTCTCGGCTGGTGTTAACTTCTTAATAATCGGGGCCGCAATCCGAATCGCTTTTGCGCCTCGTTTGACGGTGCGGTTAAAAGCCGTCTGCCATTGCTTAAAGCCCGCGACTTGAGTAGCTTGCGGATTTTGCGCATAAATCAAATCAATGTTTCTGGCGCTATAATGATGAAATTTAGCCAGGGTATTGAGATACTGTTTAAATCGGTCACTATCGGTTAATTTTAGGATTTGTTGTTCGGCTTGGGCGACTAATTGTGCTTTCCAAGCCTTAACATCTGCTTTATTTGGCATAAGTTACCCCTCCTCATCTTCAAAAATATCATTCAATGTTGGCAATGATCTTATTTGAATCGGGGTCGTGCCATAAAGGGCAACGTAGCCATCGGCTAATTTTTGCCAAGCCACTTGATAATAAGCCCCATTTTCAGTAATTTCTTTTAAATACTTATAGGCGCTTTTAATTTTACATTTAGATTACAAGTGCATGCCCCCATCTTCATGCCGGTTTCGAGTTTGATGTTGCCGCTGCTTTTTCGTCATTGCCCACTCGGTCTCTTTTAAGCCACGTAGTTGCTGCTTTCTTAGATAGTCCGTGTTCTTCGCATATAAAATGGTTATTAAGGCTTCGTCCAAAATATTAGTCAGGTAGTTTTTCGGGCTAGTTGGGTGGTAATTAATGGCCCGATAGTCTTTAACTTGAGCCTGCCTATATTGATCAAACCGCGTTGTCTGTTGTTTCAAACGGGTTTGCACCATTTCAATTTGTTTGTGATCCAACTTAGGATCTTGGCCACATTCGCCGATAAACAGTTGCCGAGTGCCATCATGTTTTAAGACCCGTTGTAATCGGTGGTTCTGAATATCTTTTAATTCCATTTTACCTAACAGGTAATTCAAACCAGCTTGGTGTTGCTGACTAGTAAAGACGACCGGTGGCTGCTGTTGCAATTGACTAAGATCATTGGCGCTTAATGGCTTTAATTCTGGATCATAGTAAACCACAGCGGTATAGATTTGCTCCTTGTCAATCGTCTCTAGCTTATCGAGGTCACTGTCCGGAAAAGCAGTCGTTAGAATGCTGTCGTATTGGGTTTGCACCACGGCTTTAACTTCCCGCATGACCCGTAAATCTTTGACCGCTTTAGAAATGAATTCGAGTTCGTTAGGTTGATAAGCGGCTAGCATGCCCCGATCAGTATGCTTCAAATCGTCTAACTGGTGACCATGTTTGGCTAGTACCGTGGTTAATTGCTTCTCAATTGTTTGGGCTTGCTGATTAACTAACTGCCAGCTGGTATATGGCCGCTTGGTAAACGTCAATAATTGCTGGGTTAATAAGTCGTTTCGAATATCCGCTAACCGTTCTGCCAATTCGCTACCTTTGAAAATCGTTTGTTCACTATTAGTTTCTTTAATCAGTTCCCGTCGTTCAGCTGCGGTTGTCTGTTCAAAATTAAGTTCCGGATAAAGCTTTTTCGTTGCTCGTTCCACCACTTTATTTAACAACTGATTAGCTTGTTCTAGTGATGTCGTTTGCTGGTCAATAGTCAGCAGTTGCTTGGTTATATCTTCACCAATGGCATGTTTGATTAATAAGCTGTTTTTCCAATTAAACAGCATGCGCTGTTTATCATCTAAATGTTCTAAATCGACATAGGTTTTCAATTGCTGACTTAGATGACTAATTGTGTGTTTTTCAGAGAACAATAGCTCGTCAGTTAACGCGTCAAAATGTTCATGATTTCTTATCTTTTCGTCAAGATTATGATATTTAGCTTGAGCGTTTCTTTGCGCTCTAACTTGTTGATTAAATGCTTTTCGATTTTTTCTTTGGCTGTTAATGCCTTCGTGTTGGGTAGGTGTCTCTTGAATCCCTTGATCGACAAACGATTTTTCACTAATCCGATCCGGAATATTTTTTTGTGCTAAGAACTGATTAACACTCAACGCCCAATTTTTTCGCCACTCATTAATTTTTTCCTTTTTATCCCAATCAACCAACCAAATTTTTCTTTGTTTTGGAAACCCGCTTTTGGTTAAAAGTTGCTTGCCATTTTCATCTTTAATGTACTGCGTCTTTGCTTTTAATCCCCAACTACCATCGGGGTTAAATGGGCGATTGGTTAACATCACATGTGCATGCGGATTGTCTGGGTGATCGCGATGAATTGCTACGTCAGCTACCATACCTTGATCGACAAAATTTTCTTGCACATATTTTGTCAGTAATTCTTTCTGTTCGGATTCACTTAATTCAACTGGCAAAGCCACGTTAAATTCTTTTGCATACCGAGAATTTGCTCGCCGATCTTTTCTTTCTACTTCATTCCATAATTTTTCTCGATCACTGGCCCATGCTGGTGCATTTTTTGGGGTCAAAATAAAGCTTTCTGGAATTACCGATCGGGCATAGAAATATCGGCGACCTTCTTGATTATCAAATAATTTTTCACCACTTCGATAAGCGGCACTGGCAATGGCACTGCGTCCTTTACCAGCACTAATATTACTAAAACTCATATGAAATATTGCCATGTTAGTCACCTCTTTACTTTGATTCTATGGGCTTGACTTTGTTGTCGCCATCGGCGACTTCTAATACAGGATTTTGGGGTTAGTACAACATAGAATTCATTCTATGTGTAAGTGCACATTGACCTCATTTCATTCGGTCTGCTGATCCCTTTTTATTACATTTAGTGTACTATTGTAGCTTTACTTTTTCAACTTTTTTTATTGACCATATAATGGAATTATGATATTATAAACAATAATTATATTTAATTGAACTTGGAGGTTATCTTATGGCTCAAACATCAATTCAAAAACAAGAAGCTAAATTAAAAGCCCTTAATCAGAAAATCAAGGACGAAAAAAATAAGATTGAACAAAGGCTGGGTAAACAGATTATCAGTCAAGCAAATTTAGATTATGCTGATTTGTCTAATGATAATATCAAGTCTTTATCCAAAAAAGTGGCCGAGTTTTTAAAAGAAAATCAAGCACATAATCAGTTATAAATAATGGGGTTGTGTTATGGCTAATCAATATGAAAAGCTAGTTGAACAACAAGCAAGATTAAAACAGAAAATAGAGCGAGAAGATTTTCAACTTCGTCAATCAAAATACTATAACAAACGTCAAGCTCGTAAAGCCCGTTCTCGACGTTTAATTCAAAAGGGCGCTTTATTAGAAAAATACTTTCAGGCCGATAATTTATCAGTTGAACAAACCGAGGAACTTTTAAAAATATTTGCTGATTATGTTAATGAACATAAACCGGATAAACTAAAAAACGATCAACCTAATAACTAGGCCGATCGTTTTTATTTTCTGGATCATTTTTAGGTTTAACTTCTGGGTTCTGATCTGCAAAATTCTTTAACTGCTTTTGCACATTTTCTGAACAAGTAATATTTTGATTTATCCAAGGAAAATGGCTCAAATTATTCTTAATTATTTGTTCTTTTTCTCTTACATAAACAGGAGTAAATTTTTCACTGTTATCATAGATCATTACCTTATCAACTTTAAAAGCCACTTCTGGCAAGTTATGATTCGATTGCCGATAACGTTTTTTGATAGTCTCTGCTGGTACACCATGTCCACCCTTTTGTACCCGTTCTTTTACTCTCTTGATGGCTAAATTTTCATCTCGCAAGGCAACATACAATAAAGTCACTTCAAAGCCATTTTCGTGAGCTTTATCAATCAAATTTAGTTGAGCTTTACCTCTGCCTGCAAGTGTCGTTTCTACGTGAATACTTTGGCGGTTATCTAAGGAATAGTGTAGTTGCTTTATTTCCTCTCGCATGGCTTTTAAGTTGTCACTGTCTTTATGCCAATCGCCACCCATTTGTCTTAAAATTTCATCAGCGTTAATCCGTTTTGTTTTATCAAACAATATGGGTAACGTATCGTAAAGAGTACTCTTTCCTGCTCCGTTAATACCGGCAACAATAATATATTGGGGTTTGTTTATCAACGGACAAAATCCTTTCGCTTAATAACCTCATCTTGCCTTTTATCTAAAAGGTAGGTATATAAAGCGTCATATACCTTGCGCTTTTCCGGGTCTGGATCATGTAATGACTTATCGAGTAAATCTTTTAAATCCGTTTCTTTTGCGGTTTCTAAAAAGTCGTTAATTGTGATTGTATCTTTCATGTTAATCATACTCCCTAGTTATTAATTTATTTAATCTGATAAACAACTAGTCCTGTTCCGGATCATTGACCCAATCAGTGACTTCTTTAGTGTCTTTGAACTCTATTACTGGCGTATCTTTGGTAGCCTTTAAAAAGCCTAAATTAGCTTTTTCTGCTTCACTTAAGGCTGGTGTAAACGGTAATGCTCCGTCTGCCACAATCCGCTTGTAAAACATGTTAATCGCTGTGGTTTGGTTTAGACCCAACTCACTTAAAACGGCTTCGGTATTATCGGCCAAGTCTTTGTCAATCTGGACTTGTACCCGTTTCTTTTCCTTAACTGCCATGATTGTCTCGCCTCTTTCATTTACTACTCACATTATACTAACTTTTGAGTACCAATTCAATTAAATAAGGCTTTAAAAACTGTGAATTTGAGTTTGCTGCCCTTTTAGTAATGGCAATGAATGTAACTCCTCTAAAACACTCATAGACGAATTTTAAAGTCGACTTAGAACAACTAACTATAACTGCCAAATGAATTATTTTATATTCTCTCTTAAAGTGAATAAATCAAAAGATAATGATTAAATCTTAATTTTCCATCTACAAATACTGACTGATAATTACAATACTTGTAAAATAGCCTACAACATCTAACTTATAGATATTAGAGGTCATTTTTGTGATGTTTTTGAAGGGTTATTGGTAATTATGATTACTTATAAAAATCTATAGTTACGACAACCAGCTTTGAAGCTATCTAGTAAGGCATCTTGAACCTCTTTGAGAACATTCGAATCTTTGATTGGTAGAACAATTTGTTGCATAAGAACACTCCTTTTTTACTTTGTGTGACAAATGGCGTACAGTTTTAAAAAAAGGACTGATGATAATGACTAACACAGCAACTAGTTCCAGAATTAACACTAGAATCGACCCAGCAATTAAGAAAAAGGCCCAGGAACAACTGGCTCAACATGGGTTAACTATGTCCGAATTCATGCGGGTAGTTGTGACAACCGTGGCTAACAATGGGAAACCATAATATTATGGTTTCCCAAACAATCAGGTTGCCAGGTCATTAACTGAGGTGGCAGACGACCTTGCAGGGACTACAGAGTTAAAGAGCGCGACCAATAAGCAAGACTTGGAGCAGTTGTTAAATGAGTAAAATAGCTCCAACCACTCAGTCTAAACGGTAATATAAAGTTGTGAAGAATCCCAGATGGCAGCCAATTTTTAATCGAAAGGTACCTTTCGATACCGAGGCACGGTCTCCTTGGAATTACATAATTGACTGTTTTTTAACAGATAAGAGCATTCTAGAATATTTCTATGCCACCCACTGAATTTGCCTAAGAAAGTGATACAACAGCTTAAAAAGCGTGTTCCACGACAAGATGTAAAATTTAAAGTTCTGGAATTATATTTCGATGCCATAATGGCGATCATTTGTTGGTGTATGCACAAATACTAGATCAGTTTTATCTAGTAGCGATTGGCACACACAGTGAGGACTATAAAGAATATAAGCATACAAATAACCCCCAACATTTAAATTATAGATGTTGGGGGTTATTTTAATTTGGCAAGCAACCCGCATGCCAGACGGGGGCTGTCGGCCGAATGATTTTGCATCATAAGTATGCCTTCAGCAGGAGCCCTTCAGACCGAGTTTTGCGCAAACAGCGCAAGCTAACTAGCTTGATTATAATCAATGCCATTAAAGATATTATTTACTTTATCAGTATCATTTATATGATTTCGGTATCAAATGGCGTAGAATGATACCGAAAGGAGTGAGATGATCCTGAAAAAATTCGGATTAAATTTGCAATCTACCAAGTTAATATATTTGACTATATTTTTTATTATGGTCTATGATACTCCTTAAAAGTTAGTTAAGAAAACAATATATAAAAAAAAATATGCTAAGTTAATATTTTCTATAAATTCAACATATGAAAATTATGTTTATATATATTGATATAACAAATCATACTTTTTATTATAATGTGATTATGGTTAGAAAATTAAATTAGGAGGAATCATTTTATGAAATATGAGGGTTTAGATCTATTAAACAATCACTTCTTAAATAAAGGTACTGCCTTTACTAAGGAAGAAAGAAAAGAAAATCACATCGAAGGTTTGTTGCCACCATTCGTGCAAACTTTGGATCAACAAGTCGAACAAGCTTATGAAAACTATTCTAATAAGGATACATTCTTGGCTAAGAGAATGTATTTGATGGATCTTTTCAATGAAAATGTTACTTTATTCTACAAGTTATTCAGTCAACATGTTAATGAATTTATGCCAGTTGTTTATGATCCAACAATCGCTGACACAATTGAAAACTACAGTCACCTCTTCTTAGATCCACAAAATGCCGCTTTCTTATCAATCGATGATCAAGATGATATTGAAGCATCATTGAAGAATGCATCTGCTGGTCGCGATATCAAGTTAATCGTTGTTACTGATGGTGAGGGTATCCTTGGTATTGGTGACTGGGGTGTTCAAGGTGTTGACATCTCTGTTGGTAAATTAATGGTTTACACAGCTGCTGCTGGTGTTGATCCTAAATCAGTTCTTCCTGTTGTCCTTGATGTAGGTACAAACAGAAAAGAATTATTAGCTGATGATCTATACATGGGTAATCATCACGAACGTGTTACTGGCGACAAGTACTACAACTTCGTTGACAAATTTGTTGAAACTGCTGAAAACTTATTCCCTGATATGTATCTTCACTTTGAAGACTTTGGCCGTAGCAATGCTGCTAACATCTTAAATAAGTACAAAGATAATATTCTTACCTTCAATGATGACATTCAAGGTACAGGTATTATTACTCTTGCTGGTATTCTTGGTGCTTTGAATATTTCCAAGGAAAAACTTACAGATCAAGTTTATCTATCATTTGGTGCTGGTACTGCCGGTGCTGGTATTACTAAGAGAATCTTCGATGCAATGGTTGAAGAAGGACTTTCTGAAGATGAAGCTAGAAAACATTTCTACCTAGTCGACAAACAAGGTCTTTTGTTCGATGATACTGAAGATTTAACACCAGAACAAAAGCCATTTACAAGAAAACGTAGTGAATTTGCTAATGCTGATAAATTAACAAACTTAGAAGCTGTTGTTAAAGCTGTTCACCCTACTATTCTTGTTGGTACTTCAACACAACCTGGTACCTTTACAGAAGCTGTTATCAAGGAAATGGCCGCTCATACAGAACGTCCAATTATCTTCCCATTGTCAAATCCTACAAAGCTTGCTGAAGCTAAGGCTGAAGACCTTTTGAAATGGACTGATGGCAAGGCTCTTATTGCTACTGGTATTCCTGTTGAACCCGTTGAATACAATGGTGTTACATATCATATCGGTCAAGCAAATAACGCTTTAGTTTACCCAGGTCTTGGTCTTGGTTCTATGGCTGTTAATGCTAAGATTCTTTCAGATGGCATGATCAACAAAGCTGCTCACTCATTGGGTGGTATCGTTGATCCTACACAACCTGGTGCTGCTGTTCTTCCTCCAGTTTCACAACTAGACAAGTTCAGTATGACTGTTGCCAATGGTGTTGCTCAACAAGCTATTGACGAAAAATTAACAACTGCTACAGACGCTAAAAAAGCAGTTGCTGATCTTAAGTGGGAACCTAAATATTAATTAAAATTTTTGTTAAATAAAGGGGAATTTATTCATGGCTGCATTTATCACTTCACTTGAAAGTGTTGCTGAAATCGTTCTTGTCATTGCTTTGGGGTATTGGCTAAGAGGATCAGGA
Source organism: Liquorilactobacillus nagelii DSM 13675 (assembly GCF_019444005.1). Taxonomy (NCBI): domain Bacteria; kingdom Bacillati; phylum Bacillota; class Bacilli; order Lactobacillales; family Lactobacillaceae; genus Liquorilactobacillus; species Liquorilactobacillus nagelii. The sequence goes on along the minus strand of NZ_CP049305.1, from coordinate 29,500 downwards.
CGTTTAGGCGACGAATTTAAAGGCAATATTTCATTTATCATTATGAAAATTGCTTTACCTGCTTCAATCTTCGTCTCTGTTCTTAAATATTTGAACAGAGATAAATTAGCAAGTTTGTCCGGCGGACTGATCTTTACCTTCGCCAGTTTCACGATTGGTTACATCATTGCATGGATCTTAACAAAGGTCTTCCGTATTAGAAAGGGCCGTCGTGGTACTTTCATTAACATATTCGTTAATGCTAATACCATCTTTATCGGTTTACCTCTAAACATGGCTTTATTTGGAACTAAGAGTTTACCTTACTTCCTTATCTACTATGTTATGAATACAATTTCAACTTGGGCTGTTGGTATCTTCTTCATCTCAAGTGATGATCCAACCGTTGAAAAGGGTGCTAAGAAAGACTTTAACTGGAAAAAATTACTTCCTGCTCCACTTGTTGGTTTCTTAGTATCACTTGTTTTCTTACTACTTGCTATCCCAGTTCCTGACTGGATCAACAAGACTTTGGACATGGTCGGTGGTATCGTTACACCAATGTCATTGATCTACATCGGTATTATCTTAGCCGATGCAGGTTTGAAATCAATCAGATTCGACCGTGATACAATCCTAGCTCTATTAGGTAGATTTGTGGTTGCTCCTGCAATCATGATTAGCATTATTCTTATTGGTGGTTCAATGATGGGTACTTCATTACCAACTATCGAATCAAACTCATTCATCATTCAATCAGCTGCTCCTGGTTTAGCTGTCCTACCTATTCTAGTTGATCAATCACATGGTGATGTTGACTACGCTACTAACCTTGTTACAACATCAACTGTCTTGTTCGTAATTGTTGTGCCAATCTTAATGCAAGTAGCTAACTTGATTTAATTGATTTAAATACATTCACACATTCAAACAAATTCAGATCCTCCTCTAAAATATAAAAAAAGTCGTCAAACATTCTGCGGTTTAAAGTGCAACACAAAAGTTAGACAAAATTGAATATTTTTAAACTGCTAAGGCATGTTCCCTGTATTCGCAGGGAGTCATGACTTTTGTTTTCTGTGATATTCGTCGATTGTTAAACCAATCGACGTAATTCTTTGTGATTTCCTTGAATTCTCCAATATCTTTACACTGTGGAAATCCATTAAGACATTCTGTTTTAAGAAGATGAAAGAAGCTTTCAATTGGCGCATTATCAAGACAGTTTCCCTTACGAGACATGCTTTGTATAAATTTTTTTTCAGAGAGTTTATCGGTATAGTAATTCAATTGATAATGCCAACCTTGATCTGAATGAATTATTGGTTTTATTCCTTCCGGAATATTTTCTGTGAGTTCATCGAGTGTATCCATAATTAGTTTACTGTTAGGACTATTACTTACTTGAAATGCTAAAACTTCCTTGCTTGCTTCGTCAGTAATAGCTGAAACGTAAGCCCACTTAGTATCGGCCAAGCGTACTTGTGTAACATCGGTATGTAATACTTTGAAAGGTACGGTTTCATTAAAATGCTGATGTAGAACGTTACGGGCCACTTTTCCAACTGTACCTTTATAAGATGAATATCTACCATTTCTGTGGCGGTTATAAAGGCTTACTTGAACATTTAATTCATCCATCAAACGACGCACTACGGCGTCTGATAGATGGATATCTAATTTAATGAGCTCTTCTTGAACGCGACGATAACCGTAGGTTAGACGTCCGCGATATCTTCCGCTTTCGGCAATTTTTAGTATCTCTACTTTTACATCTTCATACTTATCTACATAATTTTTGATACGTTTACGTTCATCATGATAAGTCGCTTTCTTAAGTCCAATGGTCTTAAGAATATCGCCGACTTTATACCGGTTAGATTTCGGAAGAGACTCTTGTTCGACCCTGATCTGATCAACTATTTGTGTTTTCTTTCGTCCTTTGAGGTTCCGAACAGGGTCATTGATTTTTTTAAGATTTCGTTCTCCAATTTTGCATCATATAATTCTTGATTCTTTTTCGTCAATTCTTCACGAAGTTGATCGATTTCGTTCTTGTTTACTAACTTACGTAATTTCTTCTTATTATGTTTCACTTTGGTTTTTCTGCCTTTCGGATGAGGCTTCAAGGCTTCTATACCATACTGATTGAAGGCTGTCCTCCAAAGACTGATTTGACAAGAATTAACATCAAATTTTGCGGATACTTCGGCTAAAGTTTCATCATGAGTTTGATAGTAGTTTATCACATCAACTTTAAACTCAACTGAGAAACTTCGTTTAACTCTTCTTCGTTTGCTCCTACGTCAAGTTTTGGTACTAAAAAAATTAGCCGTTTATCCTAATTCTTTCGGTGTTATACCAGTTAATGTAATTTTCAACTCTGAGGACTAAGTCCTCAAAACTAGTAAAACGTGTTTGAAAAATAAATTCTCGTTTAAGTAGCGAATGGAAAGCTTCGAGCGGACCGTTATCATATGGATAACCTTGTTTGGAATATGAATGCCTAATCAGGTGCCGCTTTAACAGGCCTTCATAAGCAATACTGGTGTATTGTGAACCCATATCAGAGTGCAAAAAGGTTGGCTTAGAAGCCCTGCTCAAGGCTTGCAACAATGTCTTAATAATCAGTTTCGATGCCATCTCCTTGCCAATGTTGAAAGCGATGATTTGCTTACTAGCTTGGTCAAAGATGGTACTTAGATAAACCCAAGTGCCTGGTCTTAGTTCTAGGTAGGTTATGTCAGCACGCCAAATAGTTCCGATTGGATGGTTCTTAATCAAGTTAGGCCGTTGAGAATAATCTACATGAGTGCCTGGCTTCTTAAAACGCCGCCCCATTAGTGATCGAATGCCTAACTCCTGCATTAATCGGTAGACACGATTGGGGCCAATGACTACACCAAGTCTTCTCATGGCAATTGTGATCCGAGGGTACCCATAGGCTTTATAATTATTTTTCCAAATTTCAAAGATCTGGCTTTTTAAAATCGTATCTTGTTTATCATGACGACTTGTCTGATAGTGTTTCCAATGATAATACGTACTTTTAGAAAGCCCTAAGGCTTTCAAGATTATCCAGAGGCGGTGTTTACATAATTGTTCGTTGATAAAGTCTATGGCTTTAACTTTGCCTAATGCCTTCCCAGTAACACCGCCGCTGCTTTTAAAATTTCATTTTCTTCTTTTAACTGCTGGTTTTCTTTCTGTAGTTGCTTGAAGGCTTCAACACTCGTTACGCCACCGTCAGGTAGTTCAACTAATTTGGCCCGCTTGATCCAATGACTGATGGTGGTTGGATGAACCCCATATTCATTGGCTAAGGATTTCTTTGAACGATTTTCATTGTGATAAAGCTTAACGATGTTGTTTTTAAATTCATCTGAATAATATTTCATAAAAAAACTCCTATTCTGATTTTTATCATTATGACACAAAATCTAATGATTTTGGTACCAAATTTCAGTATAGGAGCATCTCCATTATTTCCAAAAATGCCACCAGCGAGACTTCAAACTTTTGTTCTCTATATCATTAGCATTAATATTTTTATCAACCGAATATTTTTCAGAAGGAATAGCCTCAAATTTTTCAATTTTCTTTTCAGCCATCAATTGCAATTGTTGTGACTGATCCAATAATTTTTGCATTAATTTTATTTGTTCATCTTTTTCTTTAATTTGGTTATCCTTGGTTAATAATTGCTGGTTGAGCAATTCTATTGTATTTATACTTATGTTACCAGTGTTACTAGTAAATGTTTCCTTTCCAAGTTCCTGGTTGTTACCACCAAAATGTTGTTTTAACAGCAAATATCCTGAGTTACTGACAACTAAGGTTTGTACTCCGTTCCTAGGAACTGTTTGCACATAGTTTGCTCTAAAGTTTGCATCTAGTTTTTTCCTAATGGCTTGTTTTGATACACCAAATTCGTTAGCAAGTTCTCTAATAGTTTTAGGCATTATTTCCAAACCCTTTCGGAGTTCAGCAAGTGCTTCTTGTCTCGCTTGATCTCTGATCTTTTTATCGTGTTCAATCTGCTGTTCAGCTAAAGCTTGTTTTTCAATGGACCCTAGTGGTAGTCCCTTAACTTTATCCGTTGCACGCCATTTCTCTTAATCTGTTAGTTCACTATTATGCTGAATATTGAAAAGCTTTTGACGTTCATCTTGAAATTGTCCTTGTGAGAAGTCGTTTGTATCTTTTCTTTCTAATATTAAAAAATAAGCTGCAGCTAGTTCTTCTTTACTCTTTCTTATGCTAACTCCAATTTAGTACATCAACAACTCTTTTCAACCACCATAATATATGTAGCATCACTTTTACTCGATCAAAGGTTGGAAAACTTCTTAATCCGATAAATCTGTGACCTTGAAGTCCCAATTGTTCTAGCAATCTGTGCAATCGGCACTGGTGGATTTTGCTGCAGCATTTGCACTATCTGATGATACAGATAACGTTTCCGGCGGTCAGGTGAATCTGGTGCATACAAACGGACAGCGCCTTTATAAGCGCCACGTTGTTTAGCCAGCTCAATTCCCTGCCGTTGGCGTTCGCGGATTTTGCGCCGTTCTTCTTCAGCCGTGTATTTATAGATCTCCAATACTAGGTTAGATAATAAAGCCTTCAAATTTTGGTCTTCGACCCCTGCGAAACTTGGTAAGTCCAAAATATTTAGCACAGCTCCCTTATGGCGGACTTCTTCAATAATTTCCGTCAAGTCACGTGAACTTCGACCTAAACGATCCAAACTCAAGACGACAATCTCATCTTGATCATGAATATATTCCAACATAACTTTTAATTGAGGCCGGTCTGCATTCTTCCCCGAAATTTTTTCGGCAAAGATTTTTTGCACACCAGCTTTTTTGAGTGCCTCTAATTGACGATCTAAGTTCTGTTCAGCGGTACTAACCCGTGCATATCCGACTTTCACTTCTGAATCCTCCTTGGTACATCTAAATGGTACAGACGTTTTTCTTAGTATAACACAACTAAAAAAATGTACCACTAGGGTACACTTAAAAGAAACACTTTAAAAGCTAAACAACATTCTAAAAACCAAAGAAATTGTTTTTTTCGATAATTATAGTTTGTAAAATTTTGGTTATCCAGATTTTTTATTATCTATATAAAAGTGTTTTTAATTATACTACATAATAATGGCGCTTTCACCTTGTTAACATTCTTTTTTAAATTTTACGGCAAATTGTAGTCTCTTCTAAAATTATTTATACATTCGGGAAAAACCTCAAATTATGGCCAGTGTTTTAAAATAAAATAATTAGCCTTCTAAGTAAAGAGAATTTAAAGTATGTTATTTTGGCAATAATTTCAATCAAAATAAATAAAACAGATGTTTTGACTTTAAATTCTATAGGCTGTACTATGACTATAAGCCTAAAGGTAATGATATGCATTAGTAATACCTTATGCTTAATAAAAAATATCATGATAAGGAGGAACAAGTTATGAGTAATAAAGATGATAAATTAACTCGTTCAGAAGCCGGAAAAAAGGGCGGGGAAGCAGCTGCTAAGTCACATGATAAAGATTATTATGAAAAAATTGGGAAAAAAGGCGGAAAAGCAACTGCCGATTCTCATGGTGATGACTTTTACGAAAAAAATGGTGAAAAGGGCGGAGAAGCAACCGCTAAGTCACATGATAAAGACCATTACGAAAAAATTGGGGAAAAAGGCGGAGAAGCAACCGCTAAGTCACATGATAAAGACCATTACGAAAAAATTGGGAAAAAAGGCGGAAAAACAACTGCTAAGTCACATGATAAAGATTTTTATGAAAAGATTGGAAAAAAAGGCGGAGAACAACGAAATAAATAACCTTTAGACAAATATAAAATAAACCTAAAAAATAATTATTAATTAATATCGGTCACCTAGTTAAAATAAATTGCCAACTAAGTAACCCCTTAGTGATCACCGATCACTAAGGGGTTACTTTAATTTCAAGTTGTTATTATAGCTAGTACACAGTGCACATAGATTGGACAAGTATAGTGAGCATTTTTATGCTAGTGAAGCTAAAACACTAAGCAAAATTGTGAGAATAAAAGGAGCGCTTATAATTCAACTAATTAAGCGTTATCCGTTAACAACAGAACCACCATTAACATGGATAGTTTGTCCAGTAATATATTTATTTTCTTCAGCTGCTAAAAATAAATAACTTGGAGCTACTTCGAAAGCCTGACCTGGCCTTTTAAGTGCATTACTTTTGCCCCATGTTTTTAGTTGTTCAGAAGTAAAAGTTGCAGGAATTAGTGGTGTCCAGATTGGCCCCGGTGCTACTGCGTTTACCCTAATCTTTTTTTCTAATATGTCTTCATTCTGCGCTAATGACCGAGTAAAAGATAAGATTGCTCCTTTGCTTGCAGAATAATCAACAAGGACAGGTGAGCCTGCATATGCCGTAATAGAAGTAGTGTTTATTATTGAGCCACCCTCTCGAAATAGAGGAAATATTGCTTTAGTCAACATAAACATACCTATAACATTTGTTTTGAAAATTCTTGTGACTTCACTCATTGGAATATCTAAAAAATGTTCGTGAACATGTTGTTCACCAGCATTATTGACAAGTATGTCAACATGACCAAACTTCTGTGAAGTTTCTGCTGTTATTTTTTTAATAAAGCCTTCATCAGCAATGTCCCCCGATAAAACTAAAACTTGGCGGCCTATTTCCCGTATTCTTTTAGCTATATTATTAGCATCTTTATCAGATTCATAATACACTATTACAATATCTGCGCCTTCTTTAGCAAACAAAATCGCAGTTGCAGCTCCGATACCACTATCTCCTCCTGTAATTATTGCAACTTTCCCTTCAAGTTTGTGAGCTGGAATATAATTTGGATCTTCCAGTAAGGGTGCATGCTTCAACTCCTTTTCCGTATCGTTTATCAAATAATCTTTTTTAGGTTCTTGGTCTTTTACCACCACAATCAGCCTCCTTAATAGGGTTAAAAAATATTGGTTTCAAAAACGGAACGTGTATTTAAAACTTAATCCAAGCGTAATGGTTTAGCTTTTTAAATACAAATTATTTGTTTTGGTAAACATTTATTGTTAAGCTCTACTTATATTCAATAACCTACTATATAAAGCAGTAAAGACGGTGAAAGCTTAGCTGCACTGCTTCTTTTTTAAATTTAATTTTCCCAAGCTCTAAAATTTAAAGCAAGTTCTTAACTTGTCACTAAGGAAGGTTAATAGTATGAACATTTTAATTTGTATAGAAAACTTAAAAATGGATGGGGTTAAAAGAGTTGCCACCGTTGTTGGTAATAGCTTAGCTAAACAACACAATATCTTTTATTATTCATTGTCCTCAGCAGGTTCTTTTTTCCATTTAGAAGCTCCTTTGATTAAAGCCAAACATCCAATAAATTCAGGAAAAAGTTTCCGTGAAGATCTCCCACTAAAAAAATTCAAGTTACAGATTGCAGATTTAAACACAACCATAAAAAAAGAGAAGATCGATATTGTTCTTCTGAATGCAGGACTCTTTACTAGCTTTAGTCCGTTAATAAAGGAAGCAAATCCTACCACTAAATTAATCGCTTGGATGCACAATAATTATAAGACTTATATGAAAGAATACTATCAGGATATGCGGGTTGAATTTATTGCTGGACTTGAAGCGGTGGATACAGTCGTAACTTTAACAGAAAGCGACCTTTTAAAATTTTCAAAACATAATGTTAATACAATAAAGATCCATAACCCAGTTACGCTGGTGTCTAATCATAAAAGTAACTTGAATAAAAATGTTATTGTAGCTGTTTGCAGAACAGATGTAAAACATAAAGGACTTGACTATTTGTTAGAATTGGCGCAACGCTTGCCCGATAATTGGCAAATAAAGTTGGCTGGTGATGGGCCTGACAAAGAATGGTTAAAAAATGAGGTTCATAGCAAAAAAATAGAGAAACAATTTATTATTTTAGATTCCTTACCCGACGAGGAATTACAAGAACATTATAGAAATGGCTCAATCTTTGTAATAACTTCTAGGTGGGAGGGATTTCCATTAGTTATCGGTGAAGCTATGAACTTTGGGCTGCCAATTGTGAGTATGTGGAATACAGGTTCACAAGAATATTTACAAAGTGGAAAATATGGAATAATAATCGCAGACCATAATACAGAGCATCTCTACAGAAAACTATTACCATTATTGAAAAATATTGACTTGCGACAAAAATTTGGAAACCTTGCAACACAACGGTCACACGACTTCCGACTACCTTATATTAATGAAAAATGGAATTTACTTTTTAGTCAATTAAATGAGCAAAATTAAATTTAAATTTTCCCTATTCATATGGCCAAATATGGATTTGTTTGGGACCAAGTAGGTATAATATGAAGAGTTTTTATTCTTTATGGAGGTGAACATGATTTTAAAAAACTATATTTTTAAAAATAAGAAAATACTTGTGGCACAAGAAAAAGAACGGATCGACTGGGTTAGTTTAATAAAACCGACTGAGGAGGAAATAAAATACATTACGTCAAAATATTTTTTACCTAGAGATATTATTCGCGAAAGTTCTAATTTAAATACAGCCTCTCACATTAATTACATTACTAATCTAAAACAGCAGCAAATTACTGAAATATTATTGTTATGTGCTGGAGAAGGTACATTTGGGAAAAATAATGTTACTACGGGCTATCCATTACTAATACTGCTAGTTGATAGTACCATAATAACCGTTACTGACATTATTTTACCTTTCATAGCCCCCCCAAAAAAATTAGGCGAAGTTAATAATAATAAAGAAGAGTTAGCCATACACCTTATAAGTTCAGTTTACGAAGAATTTAAAAAACAGCTTCTAAAAATAGAAAGTGAAATAATAGGAATAGAAAGAAATATTCATAAGCTCCAAACTAACAGCGCTGGGTTAGACAGGCTTGCTGCTTGTCAAAAAAGCATCGTGTTTTTAGAAAGCGCTTTAGAAAGTAATGAAAAAACCTTCCAATATATTTTAGAACACTGTGAAAAACTCTTTTTAAACAACGCTAAGTATAAGGACAAGCAATACCAACTACGTATCCAAAGATTGCAAACGCTAAAATTAGCAAAAACCCTAACTACCTTAATTTCCCAATTAAGTGACATGTTCAGCAATATCATTTCATATCAGTTAAATATCATTATGAAAATTTTAACAGAACTATCAATTATTATCACTATTCCCACTATCATAGTTGGCCTTTGGGGTGTTAATACTAAGGTTCCCTTCCAATCTTCAATGCCTGGTTTCTTTATTGTATCCATAATTACCGTTATTGCTACCCTAACATGTTACATTGTACTAAAGCATATAAAATACCTTTGAAACCATGAGGTAAATAAAAGAAAATTAATACAAAAAATAGGCCCTCAGAGAGTTAAGTCTGAGAGCCCGTGAGTGACGTGGGTTGATTAAGTCCACTTAAAAGGATAAAACCCCTTGTTTTCCATTTACCTTACCTACGTATTATCATTTCATAGCTATCAAGTCCAGTATGCTATACTGGTAAATGGCTACAACACAAGGCTGGTTGCCTTTAATTAAACTGTATGCTACGCTTTGCAAGTAACATTTACTTTATCTGTTTCTCTAGTTATTCAACTATTTATCATATACTTGATATTTAGAAATAACAAGAAGTAGATACAAAAATACTGGGATTTAGTTATCCTGGTGTTTTTATATATTAACATGCATGTTTACTAGTTAAAAAACTTTTTAATTTACATAATGCATCTTAATCTAAGTATACCGCTGTATACTCGCAACTACCCTACTCAGCAACTTAAAATCAACTTACTAATTTTACCAATTTCTTAACTAAAATTGGTATAGTTATTTTACTTCGCAAGATTCTTATTAACCTAACTTTCTGAACTTGTGAATTTCAAATCCCCTACTTTGAAACCTCACTTACATTCTTAACAAGTTATTCAATAAATATGAATACCTTTAGTTGACTTCTGTTCTTGGCTGGCTTAGTTTTTAGGAAGCCTGAAGCGATATGAGCAAAGTTTTTCCCTTAATTTTGCAGAGAAAAACAAAAAAATAACGTGCAGCTCAGTTTTTGAGGTTTCCCCTCGCTTCACTCACAAGTAATCTAGTTTCAGCTTCTTACAGCTATCTTAACAATTAAGTTTTTTACTCACCAGCAAAAACATGCCCTTACTGTATGTTAAGACTCCATTCATGTTACCACTCTAGCCATTAGTCAGCAGCTTCTATGTCTGCAGGTCGGCTCTGAACCCAGCCTACAGATCAGATTACAGAATCCATAGACTACTCAATTATTTTTGTGAAGTTCTGGCTGAGTTCACCAGATGTCTACTTTTTAGCGTTCATCCATAAGCAGCTGTCGCATATCGAAATATGAAACCTATGTACTACTAACCTACTACTCAGCTTGTCTCCTGAGTTTTGAAAATCACCACATTGAACACACTAGTAAAATGTGCTACAATGAGACCATAAATAAAGACTTAGTTCGGGTCATTCCAATACGCCAATATTGGGTGGCTTTTTCTTTTATGTAGAAGCTTATCTATCAATAGATAAGCTTCTTTTTGTTATTTATAGATTACTCCTTTTCATCTCTAGTGTAAAGCTATTATGCAAAAAATCACCTTTTGATAATTTAGTACACTATTCTCCTTTTCTCTTAGTACACTATTCTCCTTTTCTCTTAGTACACTATTCTCCTTTTCTCTTAATCTCTTTTTACACTAATCTCTTTTTCTCTTAATCTCTTTTTCTCCTTTTTAAATTATTATTATTGATTAGAAGGCCTTTTTATAGTGTTTATTCTCTTAATCTCCTTTTCTCTTAAGGTACTAAGAGAATAGGAGATTAATCTCTTTTTCTCCTTTTCTCTTAGGAGCATAATCTCTTTTTCTCTTTTTGATAAACAAGTATAAAGGAGATTTACTACATTTTACTTTACTTTTAAATAAAATTGACTTACTATGTATTTAATGGAGGTGTCTAAATGACGTATACAATAATTAACGCTCAACAAAAGGGTGGCGTAGGTAAAACAACAGACACAGTAATGGAAGCAGTAGTGGCCGCCACCGTATTTAATAAAAAAGTGTTAGTCATAGATACAGATCTACAGGGGAATGCAACTCAGTTTTTATCAAAGACTTTCGGAAATCCTGAAATTCCAAACACTTTAATGGCCTGCTTGGAAAAAGAAGACCTGTCGCAAGGAATTGTACACTTAGCTCCGAAGATAGATTTAATTGGGTGCGACTATGACATGCGTAACTATACCGAATTCCTGGATAAAAAGTTTAAATCATTAACAGATAAGACCTTCTATTTAAAAAAACTTTTAGATCAGATCAAAGATAACTATGAATTTATTTTCATTGATGTTCCACCTTCCACAGATATTAAAGTCGATAATGCTATGGTTTGTGCCGACTATGTTATTGTTATTCAAGAGACACAACAATTTGCTTTCGATGGATCAAAGCGTCTTATTCTTACATATTTACAAACTTTGGTAAATGATTTTGGGAATATGATTAATGTTCAAGTTGCTGGTGTCTTGCCAGTTCTTTTACAGGCGCGTAGACCTTTACAGCAAAAAATAGTTGATGAAACCATAAAATATTTTGGCCGTGATAACGTATTTAATAACATTATTAACAATCATGCTAGATTGGAATGGTACACAGCACAAGGAATTCAATTTGAAGACTTTCATGATAAAAGAATTTTTGCACTATATGCAGATATATTCAAAGAATTATTATTAAGAATCAAATCTTTTGAAAAAACTGGTGATGTCGTAGATTTTAAATATGAACATGAATTTATTAATAATAATAGGCTCACTGAAAAAGGAAAGGGGCTGACGCTTAGTGGCTTTACTGAAGAGGGATAACAATGTTCAACCAAACATCAAAAATACTGCCGATGTTAGCAGAAATCTTTCAATCAAAAAAGAATATAAGGCTAACGAACGAAAGACCATTAAGGTTGATCCACCTGTATATGACTTAATTAAAAGTATGTCTGTCGTTACCGATACTAAGATGTACGATTTAGTTAATCAGATGTGTAAAACCTACTTGGATAATAATGTTTCTCAACGGCAAAAAGAAACGATCCTGCTTATGTTAAAACAAAATGAAAAATAAAATTCAACAAACAAAATCAATGAGAATAAGCATTCAGTTATAAATAATAAGTTATCTCAAGAAACACCCAAATCAAGCAAATCAGGTTAAAGTTTTGAATCGTGAAGAAAAAAATATTAGGTAACTAACTACATTCAAAATATGATTAATCCTCATCATCCGAAAAACATCCACTAATATCAACAGAAAGGTACTCTGCTTAATTTTCAGAGTATCTTTTTTGTTACTATACTGTATTTTGACATCAAGTTTATTAGATTTTGCATAAGTTTTCCTATCATAATTAGGGCGATAAATTATAACATATGCTAAGACCATTAATTACATGGTATTAAAAAAGCGACACAATCGTTGAGTTATGTCGCTTTTCTGTAATCAATGAAAGTGGTCATTTAAATCTATAATTAATTTTTTAATCTCGTCACGAACCTTACGGAATACTTCTAGTTGCTCTTCTAATGTTCCTGTTGCTTGCGCTGGGTCAGATAAAGGCCAGTGTAAACTTTTTGTTTGCGGGGGAAGCATAGGACATTTATCCTTTGCATCACCACATAAAGTAATAACTAAATCTGAAGTATTAAAATACCTTAGATCAATTAATTTAGAGTAGTGGCTACTAATATCTACTCCGTCTTCAGCCATAACTTTAACAGCATTTGGATTTAGTCCATGCGTTTCAATACCCGCGCTTTCTATCTCAAAAATATCGGGCGATAGTATACTTTTGGCATATCCTTCAGCCATTTGACTGCGACAAGAATTTCCTGTACATAAAAAATAAATTTTTTTCATTTTAAACCACCACCGATTTAATTTGTGTAACATCGTTATACACAATAAAACTTAAATGCAATGTTTCAATGCCTATTAAGGTAATATAACATTAATCATCAATAGGTAAATTACTAGTTATCCTGTATAATAGTTCAAGTAGAGAAGTTAAGGCGGTGACTATTTCCTTAAAGGGGGTGGTGCTTATGGTGTAAAAACTATAAACTCACATTCTAGGAAAGGAGTAGCCCAAGTGTCCGTTTCGGACGCTTTACAATTAATGCTGGCTTTCGGTACTTTTATCGTGGCCTTAATCGCATTAGTTGTTGAGTTGATTAAAAATCAGCAAAAAAAATAACCGCCTTAGCTCTGGCAAGCTAGCGGTTATTTAATCGTATTAAGTTATGCCACCGTCTTAAACGGTTCTACATGGGAAGTCTTGTTCAAGCAAGGCTTCTTTTTCTGCTTCTATTATATCATGTCTGTAAAAAATTGGGTAGTAAGGTATTTTTCAGCTTATTTTTTATAACAAATCTATTTCGTGTCTTATAAAGGCTATGAATTTTTTATTTATTTTTGTATTTTTTTAAAATGGGTTCAACTAATTCTTTTTCAGCTTTTTTTCGAGCTTGGATTGCACTTTCCTTATCTTTAAAATATCCTAGCTCGTAGCGTATATGTTTTACTGTGATATAGCTACGCCACCTCTTATCACGTTTACTATAAGAAACCCCTGTTACACCACTAGAATTATTTGCCTTTAATTTGTCGCTTGTTGCTAGTTCCAATATAGATAGTTTAGTATTTTTTTCACGACCGTCATTTTTTCTAAAAGTTTTTTTTATCTTCTCTTGTATCTTTTCATCTTTGTAAATATTTTTCCATTTTTCTCGTGCCTTCTTTAATTGACAACCACAACTCTTGGTAGTTCCTTGAATAAGTTTTGTGCTTGCCACGTCGGTATAATTACCACAATCACATTTACAAAACCATGTAGTACCCGATCCCTTCTTAACACCAACGGATTGTCTTAAAACTGGGTTCTATAATATTTGGTACTGATAGAAAAATCTTCTCTCAGTACCAATTTTGTTTTATGATAAAAAAATAGAGATGAAGACACACTTCATCTCAAAGAAACAATCCCTACACTGAAAGGAATGTCCTACATGAAGAATTGTACACTGGATCTATTGGGAATTAAAGACTCACACCTGGAATTTGATCCAAAATATAAGAATAAAGTGATAGCTGCAGGATTTTACCAACATAAAAAAGTCCGCAAGATCCATTTGCGGCAATCTTATCCTTGTGCTTGCCCAGTTTGTGGTCAAAAAATGCGCTACAACGGTTTTAAAACCGTTGAGATGCTCGGTTTGCCTTCGGGTGGGATCACAAATGTTTTTTCGATCCGCAAACAAAAATATCTCTGCCCGGCTTCAGCTGCCTGCCCTAAAACTATTACAAAACTTGCGGAGATCAAGGACGTCAAGGCTAACGACCAAATCTCACAAGCCGTTAAATATCAGGCTATTTCTAAATTAGACCAGAATATCTCACAAAAAGATATTGCCGCTGATTTTGGGATCTCTGGAATGACAGTGATGCGCTTTGCGCAAGAGCTCTCAACTTACTTAAGGCCCAATCATCATTTCTTACCGCAAAATATCGCTTTTGACGACTTTAAAGCGGGCAACTTTTCTAGTAGCGGCATGAGTATCATTGTCATGGACATTGCGACACGCCGCACGTTAGATATCGTGCGTTCTCGGCATAATACATACTTACGAAGTTACTTTTTACAATATGACCGTCAAGCTCGCTGGGCAGTCCAAACGGTCACAGTTGATCTGTACTCGCCTTATCGATCCTTGATCCATGAGATCTTTCCGCAAGCGCTGATCATTGCCGACCGCTTCCATGTCGTAACCCAAGCTTATCGGGCCTTAAACTTAGTTCGGACACAAACCATGAAACAGGCGGGACAGGGTTCGCACAACGCACGTGCTTTGAAACATTATTGGAAATTGTTAACTAAAGACTCGACCAAACTTGATTTTAAAACCTATCGTAAAAGCAGAAACTTTCGTAATATGCAGTTATGTGAACAGGATATTGTGGAGCGTTTATTAAATATGTCCTCCGCTTTGCGACAAGCTTACGTTTATTATCAAACACTTTTACAAGCTGTCCAGCAGCGAGATCCAAGGCTCTTAGAAAGTCTAACACGTTCAGCTGCAGGCATGCCTGAGCCCATCAAAAAAACTAATCGTACCTTGCGTAAACATCTACAAGAAATCAAGAACAGCTTTCAGACGACCTTTTCTAATGGACCCGTGGAAGGAACAAACAACAAGATCAAAGCCATTAAAAAGACTGCTTACGGTTTCCGGAACTTTGAAAACTTCCGTTTACGTCTTCTCATCGAATTAAAGAATAGTTATGTCAGTTTGAATTTTCATAGTCACATTAAAAAAGCTGCTCATTCCATTCAGGAACAAGCAGCTTGACCAAGTAGACCAATTGCTTATTATTTTTAATAATTCATTTCATCAGTACCACTTGATAAAGAACCTATTATAAAGAAGAAAGTTTAATGGCTGATTTATCTGTGTTTTTATTATCAGCAGCAATTAAGTTATAGATGTTTTCTATGTGCTTAATATAGCGAGAAATATCAAATTTCAAAACTGTTTTTTTGATATCTGTATGATTATATTTACCACGCAAACGATAGATTTGCCGGCATGCAGCTATAAAAGCTTTTTGGTCGTTCATTGGAGTTAAAATTCCATTGTGGGAATTAATGATGTCTGCCGGTCCAGTAGGACAGTTTGTTGAAACAATTGGCAAGCCATAAGAAGCAGCTTCAATAACAACCATTGGGAATCCCTCATATTTTGAACAGAGCAGCAGGCAATCAGCTTCATTAATTGCTTCCCAAGGATTAGGCATCCAACCTTGCCAGTTAATGTTTTGTGAAATATGCAAATCATTTGCTAATGTTTTTGCTTTTGGAAGATCAGCTCCCTTGCCAAAGATGTCCAGTTTCCAAGGAATATTAAGCTGTGCCATTGATTCAAGAAGCATACGTACATTTTTTTGATCATCCAACAATATTCTTCCAATAAAAATTGCATGGAAAGGAGCGTTAGCTTTAGGTGTGCTGATTGTTTTCTTATTTACAGTGCGGATAGGATTATAGATCAGAAAGATTTTTTGGGCTGGGACCCCGAGTTTGATCAACTGTTTTTTTATCCCTGTACTAATTGCAAGATGATATTCTGAGAAAGCAAGTTCTTGACGAGCAAAAATGTTTGATTCAGCAATGGAGGTATGTCCCCAAGAAACAATTTTATAATGAAGGTCATATTTTTTCCTGATCTGATAGGCAGTTACACAAGCTCTGCCTTCGAGTCCCAAAACGATATCTGGTTCTGCTGCTAAAACATTTTTTTCAATAAACTCTTTTTGTGCTTGTGTATCTTGTGCATGGCAAATTTTAAGTTGGTAGCCGGTAGTACGTGTAATCCATTGGAGCCATTCAGGTTTTCCGCTTTTAGGGATCAAAACCTGATATTCATTTTTTAAATCTTCGTTGACCAAGTTCGAAATGACTCTTTCGGTACCGCCATGTCCCTCTAAATACTGTGTTATTAATGTTATTTTCACGATAATTCATCCTTTCATTTTATGAAGCCAACATTAATCTGATGTAATCTTAAATAAGTTGTATTAGTGAGTCAGTAATTGTTAATTAACTTAAAAATTCTAAAAATAGTTACACCGCATTTGTTAATTATAAAAAATTTAAAACACAATAATGCAGTTGTAACAAAAGTACAGACAGCTAAGGTATGTGATTTTGTTTCAAACAAATGCAGAACTCGATTTTAAAATTCACCCGGCTTTCATTTTATCAACAAAGAAAATAGTTTACTTATGGCTAGTTGGATACATAAGAATGGCATTATTTAAATAATAAAAAAAATAAAGGTACAATAACCTTATCCAAATGGTTGTTGAACTGATATGACAATACAGAAACTAAAGAATCTATATTATACTTACCCCCATCTAAACTTTATTATAGATCTAATCAACATAAAAACTCAAATAGTTGAATTTTGTAAACAAAAGAGAGCGTAAAATATCTTGTGTAAATGCATAAAAGATTTCTGAATTGTATAGAAATAGGGAATGCCTTCCCTTATGATATTTAGTAACCACAGAAAACATCACAGGAGGCATTCCCCATGAATGAACTTACCACAGAAATTATCGCTGCACTAGCCCAAAAGCAAGATTTGGACGAAGTTTTTCGTCACCACCTCGAAATTGCGATTAACCAGCTGCTTCAAACCGAATTGGCAGAGTTTTTGGGTTACGAACGCTACTCATACGCTGGGATTAACACTGGTAATAACCGCAACGGCAGTTATGAGCGCTCGTTTGATACGAAGTACGGCCAACTTAACTTAACCATTCCTCGAGATCGCAATGGCCGGTTTGAAAATCATACCTTGCCAGCCTACGGTCGGCACAGTGATAATTTAGAAACAACGGTCATTCAGTTGTATACCAAGGGAATTACCACTGCTGAAATTGCCGAACTCATTGAGAAAATGTACGGTGCTCACTACTCCAAAGCCACGGTTTCCAACATGACTAAAGCCGTCAATGAACAGGTTCAAGCTTTCCAGCAACGTCGACTGGCTTCACAATATGCGGCCATCTTCTTAGATGCCACTTACTTGCCGTTAAAGCGGGATACCGTTCAAAAAGAAGCCGTTCATATTGCGATTGGCATTCGTCCAGATGGTACGAAAGAAGTGCTGAACTACCAAGTGGCGCCAACGGAATCGACTGGAATCTGGACTGAACTGCTGGGAACCTTGATCAAGCAGGGCGTTAAAGATGTGCTGTTGTTTGTGGCCGATGGGTTAGTTGGTTTGGATGAAGGCTTGAATCGGCATTTCCCTAAAGCCAAACGACAACGTTGCCTGGTTCATGTTGGGCGTAATTTGATGAACAAAGTTCGTGTGAAAGACCGTAAGGCCGTGATCAATGACTTAAACAAGTTCATCGAGCTGCCAATCGTGAAGCAGCCGAACTGAAACTGAATGAGTTCGCCAACAACTGGCATCGTACCTATCCCAAGTTAATCAAAGATCTGCTTAAAATGCCGAATCTGCTCACTTTCATGGACTTTCCACCAGCCGTTCGGCAATCACTCTACTCCACTAACTTGATTGAGAACTTTAACAAGCATCTCAAGCGCACCACCCACCACAAAGAACAATTTCCAACGGAAGATTCACTGGATCGCTTCCTGGTTTCTCAGTTTAATGCTTATAACGAGAAGTCTCTGAAGCGGATCCACCGAGGGTTCAAAGGACTCCAGGACACCTTGGAAGCATCATTTATTTAAGTTAGATACATATTATATGTACGAAGGCATTTCATTTACACAAGATTCTTGACGCTACCCTATTTTTTTTGTTATAGTCAAAATAAAGCCAGCGAAAGCGAGGAGGACGTCATGAAACAATACACGAAATTTTTACTGATGATTCTTGTCTCTACAGTTATTATGTATGGGTTAATGTACCTTAATGTGTTCCAATTAGATGATATTTTTCTAAGCCAAACGCGACTGTATATGGCGCTAATTATGGGCGCCACCATGGCCATTGTAATGCTGTTATTCATGTGGTCAATGTACCAGAATAAACGTTTGAACCGCCTGATCCTACTTGGTAGTGCGGTGATATTTGCTGGCTCGCTTTATCTAGTTCGTAGCCAAGCGACCGTGCACGATGCAGCTTGGTTGCAAGAAATGATCCCCCATCACTCGACCGCGATTCTAACCAGTGAACGCGCGCAACTCAGCGATCCGGAAGTCAAAGCCCTCGCACAGAAGATCGCTAAAACGCAACGTGAAGAGATCACGGAGATGAAACGATTATTGAAAAAAGTTGCCGATCAATAGCTGATAAAAAATAAGGAAGTTGACCAATCAGGCCAACTTCCTTATTTTTTAGGCTTACGCAAATTGCAATAGTAAGTTAGCCAGTGCCGATAAAGCACACAGACGAAAGGGCTCATGGGAGTTCCAGGTGGATCAGGATTAGGCGTTCGGCGTATCTTTGATTTCAGGTGGATAAAGTTTGTAAATGATAGCAGGCACACAAATCAGACTGATGAGACCGGGCAGCAGGGCGGCCAGCAGCCAGCCAGTCCAAGTAATATGAACGTGCAGAGCGGCCGCTAAAGCAACTGCGACTAGGTTGGGCGCCATGGCTGTCATGAATAGACCGCTGGTTGCGATGTTGCCATGAAAGGCGGTCATCATGAGAAACGCGCCGATTTTGCGCTGGGTCCCTTCTTGCGGGTCGGAACCGTACGCTTTGGCTAGCGATTCGATAATCGGAAAGACGATGCCACCAGCACGCGCCGTGTTACTCGGTGTCGCGGGACTCGTGACTAAGTCCACACCAATTAGTGCGTAGGCCAGTCCGAGTGTTCGTTTGCCGAAGCATTTGACGAACACTAACGCGACTCGCCGACCCAGACCCGTTTTGACAAAACCGCAAGATAAAAAGTAGGCCATCGCGATCATCCAGACCGTACTATCACCAAATCCTGCAATCGCGGTATCAATCGGCGTGACGCCTAATAGCACACAACAGGTCAAGCCGATGATTGCCACCCCAGCGATGGGCAACGGCTGGGTAATACACCCGATGATCGTACTGACAAAGATTGCCAACATTTGCCATCCGAGCAAACTCAAATCACTTGGACGCAGAGGGGCAGCCAGCCAAAGTATCAGGCCACAACTGAGCGGCCAAATGAGTTTTCGATAGTTGACTGGATTCAAATGTGACATACGTAAAACCGCCTTTCAATTAACTTCAGCTGAGGCACGCTAGTCTGAACTGGCTCGGTCAAGCTGTGCGATATCAATCACAATTGAGATACTTACCAGTAGTTTGGTCATATCTGAATGTTCGACTAGCCAATCGGTCCTCAGAGTAGACATGTCATTGTAAACCGAGTTCTAGCTTGGCAGCCTGTGACATCTTAGCGACTGACCATGCGGGTTCCCAGACAAGATTAATGAGCACCTGGTCAACATCATTCAACGCGCTTAGTGCTGCCTTGATGTGGTCGTCCAGATAGCCCGTCAATGGGCAGCCCATAATGGTGAGCGTCATCGTGACGGTGCACAGTTGAAGGTCGGCGTCATAAGCAATGTCGTAAATTAACCCCAGGTCGACGATGTTAACGCCAAGTTCGGGGGTCGATGACGGTTCGTAAGGCGGTTAACGCTGCTTCCTTAAATGGTGGTCTTGTCTTAATCATGAAAAATAACCTCCTTTGAGTGACGCCCCCGGCACGGCGATGACAGCCACTGTGACGGGGGCGCAATCCTTATTTGATAAATTTGACTTGTTCGTTGATTTTCTTGATTTCGGCTTCCTTGCGTTCATTAAAAATGACTTTGTTCTTCTCAAACAAGTTGTCACCGTTCGTATCGATCGAGACGATCAGCGGGCCAAAGTCTTTGACTTCACACGCCCAGAGTGTTTCGGGCATGCCGAGGTCCTTCCACTGTGCATCAACGATTTTTTCAACGTGCAGCGCAGCGTATACCGCGTTACCTGCGGGATAAACCAGATGGAGAGCGTGATATTTTTTGCAGGCGCGTTCTGTCCCCGAGCCCATCCCACCCTTACCAACGATCAACTTAACGTGAGTTTCCTTGACAAAGGCTTCTTCGAATTTTTCCATTCGCATACTCGTGGTTGGGCCGACCGCAACCATCTGATAGTGGCCGTCGCCGAGATCTTTGATGATTGGACCAGCGTGTAAAATGGCACGGTCGGTAACGTTGACGGGTAACGGCCGGTGTTCTTCGACTAACCGACGATGCGCGACGTCCCGGCAGGTCGTGAGTGAGCCGGTCAGGTACACGATGTCGCCGATTCGAATGTCTTTGATGTCGTCATCTGAGATGGGCGTGGTTAAATGATAAGTTTTCATGATAATTCGACTCCTTTGTTCAGTGGTAATTCGTAATTCAAATCTTGGTCAAAGTTAATGAGACCGCGTCGATGGGACCAGCAACCAGTGCTGACGGCGACGCCAATCGTTGATGGATGCCGGGCCGTATTTTCAACGTTGACGCCCATGACCGATTTTTGACCACCAAAGCCTTGTGGCCCGAGCCCAATGTGGTTGATGCCGTCTTCCAAGAGGTGTTCCAACTTAGCGGCGTTCGCATTTGGATTCTCACTATCGACGCGGCGCATCAAAGCGAGTTTGGAATTCAACGCGGCGGTCTCAACGGAGGTTGCCACGCCGACGCCGACGAGTAATGGTGGACAAGCGTTGATACCATAGCTTGTCATGCGATCCATGACAAACCGCACGACGCCTTCGTAGCCTTCACCGGGCATCAGCACTTTGGCAGCGCCAGGCAAGGTACAACCGCCACCAGCCATGTAAACGTACATTGAAATGTCCGTACCGTTGCCGTCGACTCGTAAGAAAATCGACGGGATGCCGTCACCAATGTTCATGCCAGTATTGTATTCGTCGAACGTTTGAACGGCGTTGTGCCGCAACGGGGCCTTCTTCGTGCCACGATAAACGGCATCCTTTAAAATCTGGTTCAATTCTCCGAGTAACGGAAACTGGGCGCCACATTTGATGAAGAATTGTAAGGCCCCAGTATCTTGACAGCTCGGCCGCTGCAGCTTGTTGGCGAGTAACTGATTTTCCATCATCGTATCGTAAACGAGCTTTTGTAAGGGATCGACTTCAATTTTGCTGAGTTCTTCGAGTTTGGCCGTCACGTCATCGGGTAAGCGGTGACTGATGAGGGCAATGTAGTCGGCCAAGATGTCACGCATTCGCTGCCCCTTGGTCGATAGTGTGGGTTCGGTATAGTCGTAAGTCATTGTATCCATGATTGATTTCCTCCTATCAATTTACAGCTTCATTTTAGGCAACCCTGGGCACGCAGACTAACCGCTAGATGATGACTTCGACGGCACGAGGCGTTGTGAAAAACCACGCAATCAACCAAATCTGGTATGTGATATGACAAAAAAGTACCAGTCTAATTCAGTTGCAAATGCTGAATTAGACTGGTACTGAGCGATAAATCCATATTTCGGACCGACAAGTGTGACTAATCATTATCACAAAAATTGTTATGCCATTAATTATTGATTGAGCAGATTTTTTAATTGTGTGACCTTAGTTTTGAGTGCTTGGTATTCTTCAAAGTGTAATTTGTAAGCACAACTCTCACAGGCACTCAGTTGATCGACCGTCGCCAGTTGCGCCCAGTGCGTCATTTGTGCTTGGACCCAGGCGGTTTGCGTGGGCGTCAGTGGTTGTTTGAATGCTGAACGCGGCCCATTTGAGAGGTGCTCGCGGTAGTTCGAAGGCGTCTGACCGAAATGCCGTTTGAACATCAAATTAAATGACTTGACCTCCTGGAACCCATTTTTGGGTGCAACGTCTGCAATTTTTAGATTAGGGTCCTCCAAGTCGGCAATCGCGTGTTGAAGGCGGCAGCGGGTCAGGTATTCGTAAAAATTGATGCCGAGCTCAGCTTTAAAAATACGGGACAAATAGGCCGTGGAGTAGTGACTGATGGCGGCTGCCGATTCGAGCGTGACGGGCTGATCGTAGTGCTGATTGAGATTGTCGATGACCCGGCTGAGCGAGCTTTGTTTTTTCGGCTGTGGATAGGCAATCGTTGCCTGAGTGTCAAAAAAGTCATGATGTAACAAGTTGGTCAGCTGGAAATAGGCCGCGTTTAGCTCGAATGCGGACCAACTTGATTGATGCAGTCCCGTATAGAGCTGTGCCAGAATTTGCCGGATGGTCTGGTAGTCGCGATGTTGCGGTGCTGTCACGCTGTTTAGGTGAAAAGCTCCGTGTGACAAGTCGAGTCCTTGGCTGGTGTAGAATGCAGGGGCGATATGTAAGCGCAGCGCCAGACATTCTGGATCCAGGGCAAACGTGGCGTGACCGCAGTTGGTGTTGATTAAAATTAAGTCGTTGGCTTTTAAATCATACCGGCGGCCGTCAACGTTGACTTCCACGTGGCCTTGCAGGAGCCAAAATAATTCGATTTGCGGATGCCAATTGTAGTGGTAACTACCAATCGTATAGGCGAGCAAGTCGAAGTTTACCGCGGGTGTCGATTGAAAGTGCTGGTTGGATAACATTGAAAATCACCTCCGAGGATCATTGAATGAGATCATGAATCCATATCTGGTTATTACCGATAACTCTTTTTTTTGATAAACTTTTACCTACTTCTCTTAAATTTGGAACTTTTGTAGTTGATGTAGTACTATCAATCAAAAGTGATTCCATTAGTTTACTTGGAATCAAATGCCAAAAATAATTTTTTTGTTCTTGGTTTAGTTCAAAAAGATATTGTTGCTTTAATCGCCCATTCTTATCAAAGACTTCACCCTTATGTGCATTTAACCATTCTCGATGATCAGATAAGGGAATTTCAAGTTTATACATATCACAATCAACCCTCCAACCATCATCGTCCCAAATATTTCCATCATATGCTAATGGCTTGGGGGAGCTATAAACGTCATATTTAGCAACACTTACAGCATGAATCTTTTGGTTAAAAACATGAAAAATAATATCTCCTCTTCTGACATGAGACATGTTTACATACCCGGGATTTCTACCATGTTTCCGATTTAATTTAGGAGACCAAAGTAATTTGTGCTGAAATTCATATTTATGACTTTGATTTTGTGAAAACCAGGAAAAGAGAGGGCATTAAAATCACTACCTTATATATTGATTTGACTCAATAATAACACGGAAAAGAACGGAATCTGTTATTTTCCCCGACTAGCATTTTTGCATGTATATCTGTCAATTCTTGTGTTCTTTGTAAGTAATTTATTCTTAACTTAAGAATAAACAAGGCTAAAAGGAAAAAGCCTAGAATTATTATAGCTATTAATAAAAAATGGATGGTAATAATTTTCGTAACATGTCGAACACGATTATCAGTTATACCATTCGATTTTACATAATAAATTTGAAGATTTTGTTGAGTACATAGAGTGACAACATGATCTCCCTTCGGTGGGACAGCTACCCTAATTTTTTCTCTAATATTATTAACTAAAAGTTGTAAGAAGCTGTCTAAAATCTCTTAAGTAATAGTGCTAAAAACGCTAAAACGACCATTTGCAGACTGGTGGTTAATTGACGCTCACAATTTTTCCAAAGTCGCCGACAATTCTCTAGCCAACTAAAAGATCGTTCGACTACCCAACGTTGGGGCATGACTTCGAATCGATGCAACTCATTGCGCTTCGCAACCTGCACGGTTGCGTTTAAATTACTGGCTACATCGAGCTGAAAATTAACGCCTGAATAACCACCATCAACTAAGACATTTTGAACCTGGCGTAAATGCATGGCATGTAAAGCGATCATTGCACTGGCCCCGTCTCGATCAGAGACGTTCGCTCGCGTCATGTGAATGCCTGCGGAAAGCCATTGATATCAACTGCCAGATGGCGCTTAATCCCCGAGATTTTCTTACCAGCGTCGTAACCTTTGTTTTCAGCAGTAGCGGTGTTTTTGACGCTCTGAGCGTCAACGATAATAAAGGAAGTTAAAGCTGAACGTCCTTGGTAAGTTCGCCGAGCAATGACAATTTTTTAAAACTTGTTCCAATAAAGAATCAGCCGTAGGCTCAGCTTTAGTTGACCAAATTTTGTAATAGTTGTAAACTGACCGCCATTCTGGGAAATCACCGGGGACTTGACGCCGTTGGCAACCGGTTTTCAAGACATATAGGACCGCACAGAAGACCTCGTAGAGGTCATATTTTCGAGGCTTAGTTCGCTTACGAAAATTTTCTAAAGCTGGTCGAATTAATTCAAATTGTTGCCGAGTAATATTGCTGGGATAATTTTTCATAGCTTAAACTCGCTTTTTACATAGAAGTATATCAAAAATCATAGATCTTGGACAGCTTCTGAACATGGCGTGCGCCAACGGCGTAACGTTGACCAACGATCCAAATATAATCAATCTTTGGGGCGATCAATTGAACAGCGTCCCATGATGATTAATCAACGTAAGCGCATCGGCGATTTTGAACTAGATACAGTCGTTGGTCCTCGTGGGCATAGTAAGGCAGTTTTATTAACTTTAATCGATCGCAAATCACGGTTCCTTTGGGCATACCGGTTAAAAGATCGGACGACAGCGACTGTTAATGAAGCACTAACTAAGTTCCTAACCACTTTAATGGTCCGGTGCACAGCTTTACTGTGGACCGTGGCACTGAGTTTAGTGGGCTAGTATCACTCGAATCACAATATGGATTAAGACCTATTACTGCCATGCTTATACTCCAGCTGAACGTGGTAGTAATGAACGCTTTAATCGGAATTTACGTTATTTTTATCCTAAAGGGACTCGTTTTGAGCACATTAGTGCTCAAGATTTAAACGACGACGTTACTCCAAATTAACCAGCGACCGCTTAAAATACTCGACTGGCAAACACCGTATCAGGTTATGCTGACAAATTTGTCCAAAATTCGGATTAAATTTGCAATCTACCTAATTTAATTAGACTTATTAAGTAAAGAAAATAGGGACCCTTTCAGTTAAGGCTATACTCCTTCTTGGGTAGACAGCAAATAATTAAAGCTTGTCTTCCTAGAAAGGAGTTTTTGTATGGGCCGAAAAGGTTCTAGATATACGTTAGATGAGAAGCTCTTTTATATTGGTCTGGTCCAAAAGGGCCAGTCTGCTAATTCAATTCATAGACAGTATGGTGTTCATGATTCACAAATCCAGCAATGGTTAGAACGTTACGAGTCAGATGGTGTGGACGGGCTTAAGCGAAAACGAACCAATCGAGTCTACTCTCAAGAATTCAAACTTGAGGTCGTTCAGAAGTATCTTGGAGGTAGTACCTCATATCCCAAGTTAGCCAGAGAATTCGGTATTCCCAATAGTGGTCATAGTTCAATGGGTTTCCCTGTATAATGGTGGTAAATTACTTAAATCCGCTAGGAGGGCTGCACCCATGAAGGATGGCCTTAAGACGACGCAAGCTGAACGTATCGAGATTGCACAATGGACTATCGCCAATGAATTGAATTACGTTGAAGCGACAAAGCACTTCGACGTTTCGTATGGACAAGTCTATGCCTGGGTCAAGAAATTCAAGCGAAGTGGTGAATCGTCACTTGCCGATCGGCGTGGTAAATCCAAGGAAATAATGATCAACTGACCGAACTTGAGAAGAAGGATCTTGAGATCAAACGCCTTAAGGCGCGACTTGAATACGTCTCAACGGAGGCCGCCGTTCTAAAAAAACTTCAGGAAATAGAAAGAAGGAATGCCGCTCAGACGAGCAATATCAGACCATTCAACAACTCGCACAAGAAATGAATCCAGATTCGGCCAAGCCTTATGGCATTAGCACTGCGTGCCGTGCTCTTGATATTTCGCGTGCCGCATATTACAAGTGGTTGAATCGTAAACCAACGATACATCAATTAGAGAATCAGGCGATTCTCGAATATATTATTGAGCTTGAAGAAAATAATCATTACATCTTCGGCGTTAAGCGACTCGTGACCTACATCAACGTCGAAACGCCGTATCATGTCAGTCACGGCCGTGTTCGTCGAATTATGCGCAAAGGTCACATACGGGCCTCTTCTTCGCGTCGCGAAGCATGATCGCAGAGCCGAGAAGAAAGAGTATCTCCTTGCCAACAAGCTGTACACTGTGGACGCTGGACATGCGTTCCATCCAGTCAGGCCTAATTTAGTCATGGTCACGATTGTTCAGAGTTAACCTATGGAATCAAGAACGAGAAGAAGCTTCGACTCAGTGCCGTAAAAGATCTGTATGATCATAGCATTATTGCCTGGCGCGTCGCGCCAACTGAGACTGCACAACTAGTGACAGATACCATCAAATTGGCCCTTAAGAACAATAATGGCATTAAGCCCAAGACGATGCATAGTGATCAAGGATCGGCGTACACAGGTGGCGAGTACAATACATTTTTGGCTGGAGAAGGCATTATTCATAGTATGTCTCGCCCAGGCACTCCAGGGGATAACAGCCCGATGGAAAGCTTCTGGAGTCATCTGAAAACCGAACGCTTTGCATTTGAACAAGCTTTATCTGAAGTTGAGATGATGAAACAGATTGAAGACACCATTCACTGGTATAACTATGAACGACGCCAAGAAACCAAAACGGCATGACGCCGATGGAATATCGGATCATGCCGTAAAAGAAATTGCATAGGAACTTTAATTATTTGACCTGTCTACTTGACACGGACCAGCGCCAACCAAAAGGGGGCCCTATTTTCTTTTAATACCGTATTTCACACGGTATCGAATAAAGGTCGTCCGTTTAATACCTGTATTTTGGGACACATCAATGTCACTCATGCCTGCTCGATAAAGCTTAAAAGCATGTTGCAAGCGGGGATCGCCTTGGGTGTATTGGGGTTTGCGCCCATGATATTTGCCTTGTTGTTTAGCCAGGGCAATGCCTTGTTGCTGACGTTCGATGATCCGCTTACGTTCACTTTCAGCTTGGTATTTAAAAGTTCAATAATGAGGTTGGTCATGAGTTGACGTAAATTGGGGTCAGCAATCCCTGTCATGGACGGTAAATTCAACACATCTAGGGTGGCACCTTATTTTGAATGGAGTTCATGATCTTAGTCAAATCATGGTTGTTTCTGCCTAAACGATCTAATTCAGTGACCATTACAATATCACCCTCACGAATATAGGCCAGCATTTTTTGCAGTTCTGGCCGATTAGTGTTAGCCCCACTTAATTTATCCGTAAATAATTTATCAACGTCTTTTAAAGCCGCTAACTGTCGATCTAAATGTTGCTCCTTGGAACTCACACGCGCATAACCGATTTTAGCCATTTCCAATTCTCCTTTTGGACAGTTCTAATGAACACTTGTAATTCCTAGTATAGCACAGAAATAAAAAAGACCATTAGGGTATACCCTAGTGGCCTTTAAGCTTAGTGCGAATTATTAATTGAATTTATCGTTTCCCTGTATTTACCATCAAATGTTTTTTCATCTGGAAACAAGGTTTCTCGTGAATATCCTAGTTGTCTTAATTTTTTTGGATCGAATCTTTAACTTATCACGGAAACACGAGTTACATCACGGTATTTATAGTCCTGTTGTTTTCGTTAATAGCTTGGCTATTTATGGCTCGAAGATTAAAGAAAGCTGATTATGCATAGACACTATTCTATCCCCATTTCCCTGTATAATAGATTAAGCAAGAAGCTTTAATGGCAATGATTGTCTTTTCCCTTGCGAGGTGAGGCTCATGGGAACATGGAATAATCTTCAGGAAGGCTTCACAGTCAATGAGCGTCTTTCAGACACTCTCGTTGATGTTGCTGTTTGGCACGTTTTTAATCGCGCTACTCAGCTATATCGACAACACCACAAATGAAAAAGCCGCCCCACATAACTTTGACCGGTTTATGGGGCGAACTAGTGTTGTTTTAATATCTGCCACGTCTTTAACGGCTCTACACGGGAAGTCCTGTTCACGTGGGACTTCCTTTTTCTTTTTCATTATAGCATGACTATGAAAAATTGGGTAGCAAGGCATTTCAGCTTATTATTTATCTTTGTATTTTTCAAAAATAGGTTCAACTAATTCTTTTTCAGCGTTTTTCGTACTTCGCCGTATTTGTATATAGTTTCCCAATATGTTTATGTCTGGCAACGGACCCACTTAATCTAATATTATTATATGATAGACCAATTTGCCTATTAACTTAGTCTCAGTGTTTTTTTTCTAAAGTTGCTAATAATGCATCAATCCGTTGTTTAACTCGGGTTCGTTGGGTTGTATCAGTTAACAGTACTAACGTATCACCTTCATGAATCAAGGTGTCACCATGTGGAATCACTTCTTGTTCACCACGCCGGATTCCAATGAGCAGTGCTTCTTTAGGCCATGGCATGTCTCGGACCATTTTGCCGTTTAAGGGACTGCCAAAAAAACCGGTATTTCCAAATGATCAGGTCGATGAAGTTGCTGAACAGTTTTAGGCATTGTCATCTGCTTAAGCAATGCTTCATAGATTGGTGCACCGCCTAATAAATCAACAACAAGGTAAGCAGTTAACGATATGACTGCTAATGGCATTAAATGTGTTAAATTGCCAACCATTTCTGTTACCAGCAAGATAGCTGTGAAGGGAGCTTTTCCAATTCCAGCAAAGTAACCGGCCATGGAAAAAATGATTAGGTTCATGATATAGACATGCGATAATAATCCTAATTGATTCATTAAGACGCCATAAACCGCACCAATCACAGCACCTAAAGAAAGAATCGGCAAAAAATACCGCCAGTAATCCGGAACCATATGAAATCATTGAAAAGACGAATCGTATAATAAAAATTGCAATTAGTACAAACAAAGGTGGAACATACTGGCC